>CAZUJD010000053.1:0-13176 GCA_964620025.1 uncultured Ramlibacter sp.
CGCCGCGCAAGATGAAGTTTGGCGTGAGCGAAGGCATGGTGCTGGCCGCCAGCCACGGTGACGAAAAAGCCAACCCCGGCATCTACGTGCTGGAGCCCACCGCCGGGGCCCAGCCGGGCATGCGCGTACGATAGTGCGCCAAGGAGTCTTCCGCGTGAAACAAACCGCCCTTCTGCTTGCCCTGGCCGCCACCCTGCTGCAGGGCTGCGCCGTAATCGCCGTGGCTGACACCGCCGCCACCGTCGCCGTCAAGGGCGTGGGCCTGGCCGCCGATGCAGCCATCGGCACGGCGCGGCTGGCCGGGCGCGCTGTCGGCGCCGCGGCAGATGCGGTCATCCCCGGCGGAGACTGATGCATTGAACGCCCCCCGCCTGCAACTGGCGGGCTTTCACCCCCGGCTGATCGATTCACTGCGCGGCTACAACCGCGCCCGTTTCGTCGCCGATGCGGGCGCGGGCATGACGGTGGGCATCGTGGCACTGCCGCTGGCCATGGCCTTTGCCATCGCCTCGGGCCTGTCGCCCCAGGCCGGGCTGTGGACGGCCATCATCGCGGGCTTCCTGATCTCGGCCCTGGGTGGCTCCAGCGTGCAGATCGGCGGGCCGGCGGGCGCGTTCATCGTCATCGTCTACGGCATCGTCGAACGCTATGGCCTGGCCAACCTGCTGATCTCGACCGCCTGCGCCGGCGTGTTGCTGTTTGTGCTGGGTCTGCTGCGGCTGGGTACGCTGGTGCGCTACGTGCCGGTGAGCATCGTGATCGGTTTTACCAACGGCATTGCCGTGCTGATCGCAGCGTCGCAGCTGCGCGACTGGCTGGGCCTGACCGTGCCCAAGATGCCGGCCGATTTTTTCACCCAGCTCAAGGTCATGGCGCAGCACCTGGACACTTTCAACCCCCATGCCTTCGGCCTGGGGCTGGCCTGCGTGCTGGGGCTGTTTGTGTGGCCCCGTCTGTGGACCAGCCTGCGGAACAAAAAGTCGGCGGTGCACCTGGCCATTCACCACGCGCTGGAGCTGCCCGGCATGGGCCGCGCCATGCGGGTGACTTCGCGCATGCCGGGGCCCATCGTGGCGCTGGTCACGCTGACGGCGTTTGCCTGGTTCCTGAAGCTGCCGGTGGAAACGATTGGCTCACGCTTTGGCGGCATACCGCAGGGGCTGCCGTCGTTTGCGCTGCCGGCCTTTTCATGGGAGACGGTCAAGCTGCTGGTCACGCCCACGCTGACCATCGCGCTGCTGGGTGCCATTGAATCGCTGCTGTGCGCGCGCGTGGCCGACCAGCTGGGCAACCAGCCCCGGCACGACCCCAACCAGGAACTCATGGCCCAGGGCGTGGCCAATTTTGTGACGCCGTTTTTTGGCGGCATGCCGGCCACCGGCACCATTGCGCGCACCGTCACCAACGTGCGCGCCGGCGCCAGCTCACCCGTGGCCGGCATGGTGCATGCGCTGACGCTGCTGGCCGTGGTGCTGCTGGCCGCGCCGCTGGCACTGCATGTGCCGCTGGCGGTGCTGGCGGGCATCTTGCTGTTTGTGGCCTGGAACATGGGCGAATGGCATGCCTTTGCCCGCCTGCGCCAGTACAGCAGCCACTACCGCGTGCTGTTGCTGGGCACCTTTTTCCTGACCGTGGTGTTTGACCTGACGGTGGCCGTGCAGGTGGGGCTGGTGCTGGCCTGCGCGCTGTTCATCCGGCGCATGAGCTCGCTGTTCCGGGTGGAGCTGACCGCCAGCAACGGCAACCAGCTCACCTGGAAGCTGTACGGCGCGCTGTTCTTTGGCGCCGTGGCCAAGATCGACGTGGCCGTGCAGGCGGTCGAAAACGGCCCGCCCGCCCCGCAGGTGGTGCTGGACGCCCTGCAACTGGTGTCCCTGGACGCCTCGGGCCTGGACGCCCTGCGCCAGCTGCACAAGGCCGTGCTGGCGCGCGGGGGCACGCTGCGGGTGGATTCCCTGCAGTCCCAGCCGCGCGAACTGTTCGAGCGTTCGGGGTTTGCGGCCGAGCTGGCGGCCGGTCCGGCCCCCAAAGGCTAAAATTCAGCCCAAAGGTTGTCCACCATGTCCCTCGCCAATTTCTTCCGCCGCCCCCACTACAAGTCCGAAGTCACCCAGTTCATTGACGAACTCAAGACCGTCAAGCCCGACCTGGAAGCCCAGCAGCGCGCCGGCCGTGCCCTGCTCTGGGACAAATCGGTGGACCGCAGCGCCTGGGGCGACTACCGCAACGCCCAGGTGCCGCAAAAGCCCTACGTCTACCAGACCGACACCAAGTGACCGCACCGGCGGACCCGACCACCCTGCCCGGGCCGGCAGCCGAGCCGCCGCAAGGCGTGCCCGGCATGCCCGACGTGGTGGACCAGGTGGCGCTGGCCCGCCTGTATGGCGAGCCGCTGTTCGCCATGCCCACCGACCTGTACATCCCGCCCGATGCGCTGGAGGTGTTCCTCGAAGCCTTCGAAGGCCCGCTGGACCTGCTGCTGTACCTGATCCGCAAGCAGAACTTCAACATCCTGGACATCCCCATGGCCGGGGTCACGCGCCAGTACCTGGTCTATGTGGAAGAAATCCGCAGCCGCAACCTGGAGCTGGCGGCCGAATACCTGCTCATGGCGGCGATGCTGATCGAGATCAAGTCGCGCATGCTGCTGCCGCCCAAGAAGACGGCCGAGGGCCAGGAGCCCGAGGACCCGCGCGCCGAGCTGGTGCGCCGCCTGCTGGAATACGAGCAGATGAAGCTGGCCGCCGCCCGGCTCAACGAAGTACCGCAGGTGGGCCGCGATGTGCTGCGCGCGCAGGTGTACATCGAACAGTCCATCCAGCCGCGTTTTCCCGACGTGAACGTGGCGGACCTGCAGGAGGCCTGGCGCGACATCATCAAGCGGGCCCGCCTGGTGCAGCACCACAAGATCACCCGCGAAGAGCTGTCGGTGCGCGAGCACATGAGCATCGTGCTGCGCCACCTGCAGGGCCGCAAGTTCGTTGAATTTGAAAACCTGTTTGACATCACGCGCGGTGTACCCGTGCTGATCGTGACCTTCATTGCCCTGCTGGAGCTGGCCAAGGAAACGCTGGTCGAGGTCACGCAGGCCGAGGCCTTTGCCCCCATCTATGTACGTCTGGCCTATTCTCCGGCCTGACATATGGCCCCCACGCCTGTCACTTCGTGTACTGCGCTGCCCCCCGAAGGGGCCGCAGTCGCCTTGGGGCGGCCCGGCGGCGACTAATCTTTTCACACCAACGTGACCCCAAACTCTTACGACTTCGACGTGCTCATCGTCGGCAGCGGCCTGGCGGGCCTGTCTGCCGCGCTGCACCTGGCGCCCACCCACCGTGTGGCCGTGCTGACCAAGCGCGCCATGAGCGACGGCTCCAGCGGCTGGGCCCAGGGCGGCATTGCCGCCGTGCTGGCCGAAGGCGACACCTTTGACGCCCATGTGGACGACACGCTGGTGGCCGGTGCCGGCCTGTCAGACCCGGCTGCCACCCGCTTTGTGGTCGAGCACGCACCCGGGAGCATTGACTGGCTGCGCAAGCTGGGCGTACCGTTCTCCGAGGAAGACGGCCACCTGCACCTGACGCGCGAAGGCGGCCACAGCGCACGGCGCATCGTGCACGTGACCGACGCCACCGGCGCCGCCGTGCAGAAGACGCTGATCGAGCATGTGCGCCGCACACCCAACATCACGCTGTTTGAACACCATGTGCTGGTGGACCTGATCAGCGGCAAGAAACGCGGCCTGCCGCTGAACCGCTGCCTGGGCCTGTACGCGCTGGACGAAAAGACCGACCAGGTGCTGACGTTCCGCGCTCCTCACACCATCCTGGCCACCGGCGGCGCGGGCAAGGTGTACCTGTACACCACCAACCCCGACACGGCCACGGGCGACGGCATTGCCGCCGCGTGGCGTGCAGGCTGCCGTGTGACGAACATGGAGTTCATCCAGTTCCACCCCACCTGCCTGTACCACCCGCATGCCAAGAGCTTCCTGATTTCCGAGGCAGTGCGCGGCGAAGGCGGGCAGCTCAAGCTGCCGGAATCGGCGGGGGGCACGCGCTTCATGCCGCAGCACGACATCCGCGCCGAACTGGCGCCGCGCGACATCGTGGCCCGTGCGATCGACTTTGAAATGAAAAAGCACGGCGTTGACTGCGTGCACCTGGACATCTCGCACCAGCCGCTGGCGTTCATCCAGGCCCATTTCCCGAACATCTACGCACGCTGCCTGGAGTTCGGCATCGACATTTCAAAGCAGCCCATTCCCGTGGTGCCGGCCGCGCACTACACCTGCGGCGGCATCCACACCGACCTGCACGGCCGCACCGACCTGGTGGGGCTGCACGCCATTGGCGAGACGGCCTACACCGGCCTGCACGGCGCCAACCGGCTGGCCAGCAATTCGCTGGTGGAGTGCATGGTGTTTGCCCGGGCCGCCGCGCAGGACATCCTGCAGTCGCCCATCCCGGCGCCACCCGCGCTGCCCGCCTGGGACGACAGCCGCGTGACCGACGCCGACGAGGCCGTCGTCATCTCGCACAACTGGGACGAACTGCGCCGCTTCATGTGGGACTACGTGGGCATTGTGCGCACCAACAAGCGGCTGGAGCGCGCCGCGCACCGCATCGCGCTGCTGCAGGGCGAGATCCAGGAGTTCTACGCGCACTTTCACGTCACGCGCGACCTGCTGGAGCTGCGCAACCTGGTGCAGGTGGCCGAGCTGATCGTGCGCTCGGCCCAGGCCCGCCATGAAAGCCGCGGCCTGCACTACAGCCTGGACTATCCCGGGCTGCTGGCGCAGACGCAGCCAACCACGCTGGAGCCCTGAGCGGCGGGCTCAGGCCGCGCCGATATTTGGCACCAGCGCGCCGGCCGGCTGCCCGGCCTTGAGCGCCGCGGTGAACGCCAGCATGCGGTCGATCGGCACGCGGGCCTGCAGGCCCAGGGCCGGGTCCACATGGATTTCATTGCTGCCGGTTTCCAGCACATGGGCCAGCCCGGCCAGGCCGTTCATGGCCATCCAGGGGCAGTGCGCGCAGCTCTTGCAGGTGGCGCTGTTGCCGGCGGTGGGCGCCTCATGAAACACCTTGCCCGGGTTCTGCGTGCGCAGCTTGTGCATCATGCCGTTGTCGGTGGCCACGATGAACTCGCGCGCGTCCATCTCTTTGGCGGCTTTCAGGATGGCCGACGTGGAGCCCACGGCATGCGCCAGCGCCACCACGTCGGCGGGCGACTCGGGGTGCACCAGCACTTTCGCCGCCGGGTGCTGCTTCATCAGGTCCTGCAGCTCGAAGGCCTTGAATTCGTCGTGCACCACGCATGAGCCGTTCCAGAAGACCATGTCGGCCCCCGTCTCACGCTGGATGTAGCCGCCCAGGTGGCGGTCAGGCGCCCACAGGATCTTGTGGCCCTTGTCCTTGAGCGCGCGCACGATGTCCAGCGCGCAGCTGGACGTGACAAGCCAGTCCGAACGCGCCTTCACCGCCGCGCTGGTGTTGGCATACACCACCACCGTGCGGTCCGGGTGGGCGTCGCAGAAGGCGTTGAATTCTTCGATCGGGCAGCCCAGGTCCAGCGAGCAGTTGGCGTCCAGGTCGGGCATGAGCACGCGCTTTTCGGGGCTCAGGATCTTGGCAGTCTCGCCCATGAACTTCACGCCCGAGACCACCAGGGTCTGCGCTGCATGGTCGCGGCCGAAGCGCGCCATCTCCAGTGAATCACTGACGATGCCGCCGGTTTCCTCGGCCAGGTCCTGCAGGTCGGGGTGCACGTAGTAGTGCGACACCATGACCGCGTTTTTCTCCTTCAGCAGGCGGCGGATCCTGTCTTTCAGCTCGGCGCGCTGTTTCGGGCCGGGCTCCACCGGAATGCGGGCCCAGGCATGCTTGGTCTCGCACACCGCGGCGCCGATGGTTTCGGGTTGTTCGTATTCAACGTCGATCACTGTGCTCATGCTCAAAGCTCCTGCAGCCGCATGGAAAAGTCGGTGGCCTTGACGTCCTTGGTCAGGGTACCAATCGAGATGCGGTCCACGCCCGTTTCGGCCAGGGCGCGGATGCCGTCCAGCGTGACGCCACCTGAAATTTCAAGAATGGCCCGCCCCGCATTGATGCGCACGGCCTCGTGCAGCATGGGCAGGCTCATGTTGTCCAGCAGCACCATCCGGGCGCCGGCGTCCAGCGCCTCGCGCAGCTGGTCCAGGGTTTCCACCTCGATCTCGATGAAGCTGGCCTGCGTCGCCACACGGGCGGCCGCCTGCAGCACGGGCGTCACACCGCCTGCGGCGGCGATGTGGTTTTCCTTGATGAGCACGGCGTCGTACAGGCCAATGCGGTGATTGGTGCCGCCACCGGTGCGCACGGCGTACTTCTGCGCCAGGCGCAGGCCGGGCAGGGTTTTGCGGGTGTCCACGATCCGGGCGCGCGTGCCTTTCACGGCGTCCACATAGACCGCGGTCTTGGTTGCCACGGCGCTGAGCAATTGCAGGAAGTTGAGCATGGTGCGTTCGGCGCTGAGCAGGGCGCGCGCAGGGGCCTGCACCTCGAACACCACCTGGTCGGCCTGGCAACGCTGGCCTTCTGCCACGTGCCAGGTGATCTGCGCGCCGGGGGCCAGCGCAGCCAGTGCCGCCTGCGCCCAGGGCGCGCCGCAGATCACGGCGGGTTCACGGGCCAGCACACGGGCCCGGGCCTGGCGCGCCGGGTCCACCAGCCCCGCCGTCAGGTCACCCGCACCCAGGTCTTCTTGCAGCGCGCGGGCCACATCCTCACGGGCCAGTGCAGCCACCATCGAAGGAGAGAAATCAAAAATGTCTGACATGGCCCAAGCATAGCGACTACACGCCAGGGCCCGCGGTTTGCCAAAATCAACCCCATGACATCGCCCTATCTTGAAGCTGCTCCCGACCGCGCCGAGGTGGACGCCCTGCCTGGCGCCACCGTGCTGGAATTCGGCACCAACTGGTGCGGCGTGTGCCGCGCCGCGCAACCGGCCATCACCGAAGCCCTGTCCGGTCAGGCCATCCGCCATATCAAGGTGGAAGACGGCAGCGGTCGCAAGCTCGGCCGCACTTTTGGCGTCAAGCTGTGGCCCACGCTGGTTTTCCTGAAAGACGGGGCCGAAACCGCCCGGGTGGTGCGGCCTGCCAGCGCTGGCGATGTGCGGGCCGCCCTGGCCCGCATCACGCCACCCGTCGTCCCAGATTGACCTTCTGTCGTTTCGGTCGGTCGGCGGGGCATCGCACATCCCGTCTGGTAATTACATTCAGTTACCATTGTCCGAATGAAAAAATTCTGGGCCGCGCTGTGCATGGCCTGTGCATTGCTGGCGCCCGCGGCGCATGCCCAGGTGTGCGCTGCGCCCGGCAAGGATGCACCTGGCACTGTCGGTGGCGTGATCAATCGTTACCACGTAGGCAACGGAAACCGGGCTGCAGGCAACACCACCCTGACGCTCGGTGCCGCATCGGGTGCCGCCGGTGCAGTGGCCGTTGGCGACCTGCTGCTGATCATCCAGATGCAGGGCGTCACGCTGAACACCAGCAATGACGAGCGCTACGGCGACGGCGTCGGCACCAACAACAGCCGGCCCGGCAGCAGCATTTCACAGGCCAATGGTTACTCGGCGCTGGGCACGACCGGCGCCTACCAGTTCCTGCGCGTGACCGCCGTGGCCGGCAGCGACATCACCTTCACCCCCGCACTGACCAGTGCCTATACCCAGAACGCCACCAGCACCACCCGGCGAACCTACCAGGTCATCCGCGTGCCGCAATATCCCAGCGTGACGATCGACGGCGCGAATCCCGTGCTGCCACTGGCCTGGAACGGTTTGGTGGGTGGCGTGGCGGTACTGGATGTAGCGGGACGTCTGACCTTCACGGGTTCAGGTCCGCACATTGACGCATCCAACCGGGGGTTCCGTGGCGGCGTTCAGGGCGTCAATGATTCTGCTTTCCCCTCTGCCACATTGCTGTACCGGGGCAACAACACGTCCGACGGCGGCAGCAAGGGTGAAGGCATTGGCGGCACACCCCAGTATGTGCAGACCTCCACAGCCGGCGGTTACAACAGCGGCACGCGGTTCAACGACGCCGCGCCCACGTCCATTGACAACGGAACAAACGGGGGCTACCCCAATGGCGACTTCCTTCGCGGCGCCCCGGCCAATGCCGGTGGCGGCGGCAATTCGCACAATGCCGCGGGCGGCGGTGGCGGCAACGGTGGCGCCGGTGGCAACGGCGGGCAGACCTACAACGGCGACGGCCTGCTGGACACCGGCGGCTACGGCGGATCGCGCGCACCGCAAACCGGGGTATTGCTGGCCACCAACATCTTCATGGGCGGCGGCGGCGGCTCCGGCAGCCTGAATGACGGCACCAGCCCACGGGGCGCAGGTGGCAATGGCGGCGGGATCATCATGGTCCGGGCAGGAACATTCAGCGGCGCGGGCATCGTGCGCGCCGACGGCCAGCGCGGCTGGGATTCGAATGTATCCAATGACGCCGGCGGTGGCGGCGGCGCCGGCGGCTCGGTGCTGCTCATTGCCGGTGGTGGCCACGGCAACGTCACCGTGCAGGCCCGTGGCGGCGACGGTGCCGACTCCAACCTCAACAACACCAACACCAGCATCCCCAGCCCCACCGGCGTGCAGGGCAACTGCTGCGGCGGTGAGCGAGAAGGCCCGGGCGGCGGTGGCGGGGGCGGCGCGGTCTATGCCAACGCCGCGCCGGGTGCGATGGACCTGGCCGGTGGGGCCAACGGCAAATCCCGCGAAGACCTGTTCCTGGGCTTTTCGGGCAACATGCAGGCCAACCCCGGCGCTGCCGGCATCAGTGACGCGACCTTCACCTCCAGCTCGGCGCCCGGTGTCCTGCCCGGTTATGAATGCCTGCCGGCGCTCACGGTCAGCAAGCTCACCACCACGCCTGCGCGCACGGTGCCGCCGGACACCACGGCGGCCTACCGCATCCGCATCGACAACGCGGCCGCATCCGGCCTGGTCACGGGGGTGTCGCTGGCCGACGCGCTGCCACCACCTTTCACACTCAGCGGCACCACGGCGCTCGTGACCTATGGCGCCGGCGCGAGCGGGCCGGCATCACCGGTCACCGTCAGTGGCACTTCAACCCTGGCCATCGGCGCGCCGGGCAACCCCACCACCGGCTTCACGCTGGACAGCGGTGCGGGCCTGACCCTGAGCTTCAATGTCAGCCTGAATGGCGCCACCTCGGGCACGTACAACAACCCGGCAGCCGCCGACTTCACCGACCCCACACGGCTTACCGGTGTGGCCGCTCTGTCCGGCACCAATCCCACGACCAGCCCCGGCAGTGCCAATGCCATTGGCAACACGACCGGCGGCAGCAATTACGCCGCAGGTGCGAGCACGCAGGAGGACGTGGTGATCGCCGGCGCGCCGCCGGTCACCGCCGAACTGGCGCTCACCAAAACCGGCCCCGCCACGGCCGACACCGGCGCGCCCGTGCAGTACGTGCTGACGCTGTCCAATGCCGGTCCGGCCAACCTGGCCGGCAGCACCACCGTCAGCGATATCGTGCCGGCGGCCATCGGCAGCGTCACCTGGGTGTGTACCGTCACCATGGGCAGTGCCGATTGCGACACGGCGGGCGCCGGCACCGGGGGCGCGGGCTCGGGCAATGCCGTGTCACTGCCGCGCATCCAGATCGACAGCGGCGCAGAGATCCGCATCCAGATCGACGGCACGGCCATCAGTGCGGGCACCATCACCAACACCGCCACAGCCACCATCACGCCGGGCCTGACCGACCCGTCCCCCGCCAACAACACGGCCACGGCGACCACGGTCATCTCGGTGCCCACGGCCGACCTGTCCATCACCAAGACCAACGATGCCGGCACCGTGACCGCCGGCGGCGTCACGGCCTACCGGATCACGGTGCTCAACCCCGGTCCGTCGGCGGCGGACGGCACCACCCTCACCGACCCGGGCGCCGCCGGCCTGTCCAAGCTCAGCGTCAGCTGTTCGGCTTCGGGCGGGGCCATCTGCCCGGGCGGCCTGTCCACCGCCACCTTCCAGGCGGGCGTGCAGATCCCCACGCTGCCCCCGGGCGGCTCGGTCGCCTTCGAGCTGAACGCCCAGGTCACTGCGGGCAGCGGGTCGGTCGTGAACACCGCCAGCATCACGCCGCCGCCGGCCCTGAACGACCCCAACCCGGCCAACAACACGGCCAGCGATACCGACGCCGTGGGCGTGGCCAACACCACCGTGGTGACGGCGGCGGGCATCTGCCCTGCCGGCACCACGGAGCAGCCGCTGAACCTGGTGGTCAACGGCGATTTTTCGGACACGGGCGCCGCCCTGGGCGCGGCCGTCAGCCAGTACCCGCTGAACACCAACGTGCCCGACACCGGCGTGGGCATCCAGTCGGGTGCGCGCAACTACGGCGGGCTGGCGGTGCAGAACCCCTTCCCCGGTGACGTGAGCCGCAGCGTGGCCGGCGCCAGCACCTGGCTGTACCACAACGGCAACGACACCGGCGCCGCCTACCGCTACTGGTCGCAGACGGTCAACGGCCTGACCGTGGGACGCACCTACACCTGGCTGTACTACGGTTCCAATGCCATCGTGCCGGGCAACACAACGGCCACCGCGCTGCCCAGCATCCAGTTCAGGCTGACGGCGGGACCGTCCACCCAGGTGCTGGGCGGCACTGATGTCTATGCGCTGGAAACCCTGGGCACGGGCGACGCCTGGACGCTGCGCCAGCGCAACTTCACGGCCAGCGTCACGTCCGTGGTGCTGGCCCTGTGGGACACGCGCAGCGGCAGCACCAACGGCGACGCCTTCGGCAGCGCCCAGATCACCCTGCGCGAATGCACGCCCAACGCCGACCCGGTGGTGACCAAGACCGACAACACGACCACCGTGGTGACGCTGTCCAGCACGACCTACATCGTGACCGTGGCCAACAACGGTCCCGGACCGGCCGATGGGGTCGTGCTCAAGGACCCGGCCGACCCGGGTCTGAGCAAGCTCGACATCATCTGCCAGGCCTTTGGCGCCGGCGCCCTGTGCCCGGTGTCCACCACGGTCAGTGGCATTGAAGGCGCGGGCCTGACCATTCCGGCGCTGCCGGCCGGCACCACGGTCACGTTCACCATCACGGCGTCCATCACGGCGCTGCAGGGCCGGGTGACCAGCACGGCCGAACTGCAGCTGCCGCCGGGCCTGGTGGACAGCAACCTGGCGAACAACAATGCCGAGGATGTGGACAACGTCCAGGGCCTGGCCAATGTGAGCATCGCCAAGACCAACAACACGACCACCCTGGCTTCGGGCGCCACGGCCACCTACCTCATCACGGTCGGCAATGCCGGGCCCTCCCCGGCCGACAACAGCGTGCTGCGCGACCCTGCGGCCGGTGGCCTGTCGTGCACGACCGCCGCGGGCTGCACGGCCAGCGGCGGCGCGGCGTGCGGTGTGGCATCCATACCAGTGGCAACACTGCAGTCAGGCTATGTCATTCCGACCCTGCCGTCCGGGGGCCAGGTCACGGTCACACTGGCCTGCGGCGTGACCGCCACCGGGCAGTAGGCAGACCGCCTCAGGCGGTCTCGGCGGCGGGGCCGCGCCCCATCAGGGTGGCCACGGCCGCGCGGGCGTCCAGCCGGCCGTCCAGCAGGCCCACCACGCATTCGGCAATCGGCATCTGCACGCCCAGGTGGGCGGCGCGCTGCACCACGGTGCGGGCGCAGTACACGCCCTCTGCCACATGGCCCAGCGACGCCACGGCCTGCTGCAACGACTGCCCCTGGGCCAGCAGCAGGCCCACGCGGCGGTTGCGGCTCAGGTCCCCCGTGGCGGTCAGCACCAGGTCGCCCAGGCCGCCCAGGCCCATGAAGGTGTCGGCCCGCGCGCCCAGCGCCAGACCCAGGCGCGTCATTTCGGCCAGGCCGCGCGTGATCAGGGCGGCCCGGGCGTTCAGCCCCAGGCCCAGTCCATCGCACAGGCCGGTGGCAATGGCCAGCACGTTCTTGACGGCGCCGCCGACCTCGACGCCGGCCAGGTCGTCGTTGGCGTACACACGCAGCGTCGGACCGTGAAAGGCATCGACCAATGCCTGGCGCAAAGCCGCCTGGGCACCGGCGGCCACCAGCGCCGTGGGCTGGCCGCGGGCGACCTCCAGGGCAAAGCTGGGGCCGCTCAGGGCACCGGCCACCAGGCCGGGCGCCACCTCGGCCTGCACCTCGTGGGCCAGCAGACCCCAGGGCTGGGTCACCGGCACTTCAAAGCCCTTGCACAGCCAGGCCAGGGGAACAGTACAGCCACGCAGCGCCAGCAGCAGGCCGCGCAGGCCTGCCATGGGTGTGGCAATGATGACCAGGTCATGGTCGCCGGCCAGCAGCGGCAGGTCTGCCGCCGGCTGGCTGCAGACCGTCAGGGACTGTGGCAGGGCGATGCCCGGCAGGTACAGGGTGTTTTCGCGCGCAGCGGCCATGTCAGCCGCCTGCCCCACGTCACGCGCCCACAGGGACACCGCATGGCGCGGCGCGGCGCTGACAGCCAGGGCGGTGCCCCAGGCACCGGCTCCAAGAACCAGGATTTTCATGGCGTCGGACGCGCCGCCATCGGACAGCGGTTACTGCGTGATGATGCGCGGCGCGTCAGCCTGGGCTTCGGCCTGCTGCTGCTCGTACATCGCCTGGAAGTTGATCTCGCTCAGGTGCACCGGCGGGAAGCCGCCGCGCGTGATGATGTCGGCCACGTTGCCGCGCAGGTAGGGGTACACGATCTGCGGGCAGGCAATGCCCATGATCGGGCCCATCTGCTCGGACGGCAGGTTGCGGATTTCGAAGATGCCGGCCTGCTTGACCTCCACCAGGAACACGGTCTTTTCCTTGACCTTGGTCTGCACCGTGGCCGTGACGCACACCTCGAAGATGCCGTCGGCCACCGGCGTGGCGTCCACACCCAGCTGGATGTCCACTGCCGGCTGCTCCTGCTCCAGCAGGATCTGGGGGGAATTGGGCTGCTCCAGGGACGCCTCCTTGAGGTACACGCGCTGGATCTGGAACACGGGGTCTTGCTGGTCGGCCATGGCAAAAAATCTTTCAGGTCAAAACAAAGCCCGCCGGGAAGCATCTCCCTGACGGGCAAACGGGTCAGGGGCGATTATCCGTTCAAAAGCGGCAGCAG
>CAZUJD010000053.1:13186-13945 GCA_964620025.1 uncultured Ramlibacter sp.
CGTCCAGCGCCATCAGGTCGTCACAGCCGCCCACATGGGTGGTGCCGATGAAGATCTGCGGCACGGTGCGCCGCCCGGTCTGCTCCATCATGGCCATGCGCGCATCGGGGTCCATGTCCACGCGCACCTCTTCGATCTGGTCGACACCGCGGGCCTTGAGGATCTGCTTGGCCCGGATGCAGTAAGGGCACACGGCAGTGGTGTACATCTTGACGGCTTGCATGGCTCAGGCCTTCTCGACCGGCAGGCTGGCTTCTTTCCAGGCGTTGAGGCCACCGCCAATGACCTGGGCCTGTTCATAGCCGAGCTTCTTTGCCATGGCCAGCGCCCGGTTGGCGCGCGAACCCACCGGGCACACCAGAATCAGCGGCAGGGTCTTGTTCTTGACCGCATCGGGCAGCTTGTCCTCGAACTGGCCCAGGGGAATGTTCCTGGAACCCACAATGTGGCCCGCTGCAAATTCCTCCACTTCGCTCACGTCCACCACCACCGCCTTTTCGCGGTTGATCAGCTGCACGGCTGCTGCGGGCGTCAGGCCGCCTGCGCGAACGCCGCGCGTCACCGCCGGCCACATCAGCAGGGCGCCGGACGCAAACGCCACGGCAATCAGCATCCAGTTGTCCATCAAAAACTTCACGTCGTACCTTTCGGGTTTCGCAACAGGCAAAGCAGCGATTTTAGAATGGAGGGCTTTTCCCCTGTTTCCCCAACCCGTCCACCCGCTTTTTGCCATGTACAAACTCGTCCTCATCCGCCACG
>CAZUJD010000054.1:0-13929 GCA_964620025.1 uncultured Ramlibacter sp.
TCTTGCCAGCGCCCAGGTCGCCATGCAGTTCAATGAAGGCATGGCGCAGGGCGGCGCAGCCGGCCAGGCGCTGCGCAAAAGCGCGCGTGTCGTCCTCGGTGACCCAGCACAGCGACAGTGTGGGGTTGGTTCCTACAATCGGCGGGTGGCGTTCAGCAGCAGTCAGATCGACGGTCCTCGTCTGGTGGAAAACATCCGGGCCTGGGCCCGTGAGTCCGGATTTTCCCAAATCGGCGTGGCCGGGGTGGATTTATCGTCCGCCGAGCCCGGTTTGAGCCAGTGGCTGGCCCGCGGGTTCCATGGTGACATGCACTACATGGCCGCACACGGCATGAAGCGCGCGCGGCCGGCCGAACTGGTGCCCGGCACGGTCAGCGTGATCACCGCCCGGATGGACTACCTCGGCGCGGCCACACCGGACCACTGGCAGACCGTGGAGTTTGCGCGGCTGGCACGACCGGACGAGGGGACCGTGTCCCTGTATGCCCGGGGTCGCGACTACCACAAGGTGCTGCGCCAGCGCCTGCAAAAACTCCAGGACCGCATCGCCGGACAGGTGGGGCCGTTCGGCCACCGCGTGTTCACCGATTCAGCGCCGGTGCTGGAGGCAGAGCTGGCCACGCGCAGCGGCCTGGGCTGGCGCGGCAAGCACACGCTGGTGCTCAACCGCGAGGCCGGCTCCATGTTCTTCCTGGGCGAAATCTATGTGGACCTGCACCTGCCGCCCAGCGCGCCCGTGGCGGGCCATTGCGGCAGCTGCAGTGCCTGCATGGACGTCTGCCCCACGCAGGCCATCGTGGCGCCGTATCAGCTGGATGCTCGCCGCTGCATTTCGTACCTGACGATCGAGCATGCGGGGCCCATCCCGCTGGCGCTGCGGCCGTTGGTGGGCAACCGCATCTATGGTTGCGACGACTGTCAGCTGGCCTGCCCCTGGAACAAGTTCGCGCAACGCAACGCCCTGCCTGATTTCGATGAACGCGCGGGCCTGACCGGCCAGCAGCTGGTGACGCTGTTTGGCTGGAGCGAGGCCGATTTCCTGCGCTACACCGAAGGCAGTGCGATCCGCCGCATCGGCCATGAGCGCTGGCTGCGCAATGTGGCCGTGGCGCTGGGCAACGCATTGCGAGTGTCTGACCTGCCTGAGCTGCGCGCGGCCCTGCAGGCACGGCGGGCCGATGCCAGCGCCTTGCTGGCCGAACACATCGACTGGGCGCTGGCGGCCTGAGCCGTGCGCCGGGACCTCAACAGCCCGCGTCCACCAGCGATTTCTGCACAGCGCGCCGCTCCTGGGCAAAGCGCTCCATGTCGGCGACCGAGCCGCCTGCACGGGCCCTGGACTCCACACTGTCCAGCTGCGTGCCCAGCAAGGCGCAACGCGCCTTGCTGTTGGCGGCGGCCGGCCCGGCCAGAACGGGTGCCGGCACGGCCGCGGCGACGGGCGCCGCTTTGGCCGAAGCTGTCGGAGTCGCCGCAGCGGTCGCAGCCGCCTTGGCGGATGCTGCGGCGGGCGCTGGCACCGGTGCCGCCGGGGCGACCTTGGCCACAGCTGGTGTGCTGGCCGCTGCCGGGGCGGGCGACGCAGCTTTGGCGGGAGCCGGCGCGGCAATGGCCGGCGCCGGGGCGGGTTTGGGGGCCGGCGTAGCCGGTGTGACGATGACGGCGCCGGATTTCATCAACTGCTTTTGCTCGACGCTGCTGTCACAGGGGCGGTCCTGGTAGACGCTGCCGCAGCGGTACAGCGCATGGGCCTGCAGCCCGGTCAACGCGAGCGCGGCGCAAACGGCTGCGCGTGAGATGTGTTTCATGGGTGGTTCCGGTGCGATTGCTCGTGCTGCAAATGCTAACGCAACACACCCAGTGCAAACGGCAGGCTGACGATGCCCAGCAGGGTGGACAGGGTGACCAGCCCGGCCACATAGGCTCCGTTGTAGCCCATGCGTGCGGCCAGCACATAGCAGCTGGACGCCGTGGGCAGGGCCGAGAACGCCAGCAGCACCGTGGTTTGCACCGCGTCCAGCCGGAACAGCAGCGCGCAGCCCAGCGCCACCAGCGGCATCACGAAGTGGCGTATGCCGAGCACCGCCACCGCCAGCGCCTTGCCACTGGCCAGCATGCCGAACTGCATGCCGGCACCGGCAGCCATCAGGCCCAGCGCCAGCGACGCGGCGCCGATGCGCGTGACCGTGGGCTCCAGCCACACGGGCATCCTGAAACCGAGCAGGTTTGCCACCAGGCCCGTGCCCGTGGCGATGATCAGCGGGTTGCGCACCAGCTCGCGCAGAAAGCCCCGCTGCGCATGACGGGCCATGGGCCAGACCGCGCCCGTGTTGAACAGGGGCACGCACACACCGATCAGCACGGCGATCAGCAGCAGGCCCTGGGCGCCCGCCAGCCGTTCAGCCAGCGCCAGCCCGATGAACGAATTGAAACGGAACGCCACCTGCGCGCTGGCGGCATGGTCACGCCGGTCGATGTGCCGGCCCAGCAGCGGCAGGCAGGGCAGGCTGTAGGCCAGCGCAATGCCGCTCACCCCCAGCAGCAACCCGGCACCGATCAGGCTGGAGGCGGCGCCCAGGTCCAGCGGGCTTTTGACGATGCTGTGGAACAGCAGCACCGGAAACAGGAAGTAATACACCAGGCTTTCAACCTGTTCCCACACGGTGCGGTTCAAGGCGGTGTAGCGGCACACCAGGTAGCCGCACAGGATCAGGGAGAAGTCGGGGAAGAGCAGTTGCGCGTAGTTCACCCGCCCGAGAATACATGCTTGTTTAGGGTAAGCCCTTATGTGTAATCCACAGCGCGAGGGCACCTGCAATGCGTCTAGGATCAGTTGTCCGGCTTATCCAGTCATCAAGGAGTACACATATGCAACGTCGTCAATGGTTTGTGCTGACGCTCGCCGCCGCGGCCGCGGGCAGCGCCTTTGCACAGGGCTTTCCCAACAAGGTGATCCGCCTGCAAGTGCCGTTTGCGCCCGGCGGCACCACCGACATCATTGCCCGCGTGATTGCCGAACCCCTGGGCAAGGCCCTGGGCCAGAGCGTGATCGTGGAAAACAAGGCTGGCGGCGGCGGCGTGGTCGGTGCCACCGAAACCGTGCGCGCCGCACCAGACGGCTATTCGCTGGGCATGGCCACGGTGTCCACCACGGCGGCCAACCCGGCCATCAACCCCAAGATCCCGTACAACCCCACGACGGACTTCACCCCCATCATCAACATCGCGGCCACGCCCAACGTGATTGCGGTGCACCCCAGCTTCCCGGCCAAGGATTACAAGGGTTTCCTGGCTGAGGTGAAAAAGGCGCCGGGCCGCTACTCGTATTCGTCGTCGGGCACAGGTGGCATCGGCCACCTGCAGATGGAGCTGTACAAGAACCTGTCGGGCACCTTCGTCACGCACATCCCGTACCGCGGCGCAGGCCCGGCTCTGAATGACACCGTGGCCGGCCAGGTCCCGATGATCTTTGACAACCTGCCGTCCGCGCTGCCCTTCATCAAGGACAACCGCCTGGTGCCCATCGTGGTGGCTGCACCCCAGCGCCTCAAGGAGCTGCCCAACGTGCCTACTTTCAAGGAGGTGGGGCTGGAGCCGGTGAACCGCATGGCGTACTACGGCATCCTGGGTCCCAAGGGCATGCCCAAGGACGTGGTCGACAAGATCCATCAGGCCGCCGTCAAGGTGCTGCAGGACCCGGCTGTGCGCAAGCGCATTGAAGACACCGGCTCCATCGTGATCGGCAACACGCCCGAACAGTTCGCCGCCCAGATCAAGGCCGAGTACGACGTGTACAAGAAGGTGGTGGACTCCGCCAAGCTCAAGCTCGACTGAGCCCGGCCTCACCGCCTCACGGCCGCCTTTGGGCGGCCTTTTTGTTTGCTATCGTGCGGTCATGGCTTCATCAGGTGGTACCCCGGGCGATCAAGGCATTGATGCCTTCATTGACGCGCTGTGGCTGGAAGAGGGCCTGTCCAAAAACACGCTGGCGGCCTACCGGCGCGACCTCACGCTGTACAGCCGCTGGCTGGCCCAGCGGGCGGTGTTGCTGGACGTGTCGTCAGAAGCCGATCTCAATGCGTACTTCGCCGCGCGCCATGCCCAAAGCCGCGCCACCACCGCCAACCGGCGCCTGACCGTGTTCAAGCGCTACTTCCGCTGGGCCCTGCGGGAACGCCTGATCACCGCGGACCCCACGCTCAAGCTGCAATCCGCCCGCCAGCCGATGCGCGTGCCCAAGACGCTGACCGAAGCCCAGGTCGAGCAATTGCTGAATGCGCCTGATGTGGACACGCCGCTGGGCCTGCGCGACCGCACCATGCTGGAGCTGATGTACGCCAGCGGCCTGCGCGTGAGCGAGCTGGTCACGCTCAAGACCTTCAACGTCAGCCTGAACGAGGGTGTGCTGCGTGTGATGGGCAAGGGCAGCAAGGAGCGCCTGGTGCCATTCGGTCAGGTGGCGGGTGACTGGATCGTGCGTTACCTGGCTGAATCGCGCGCCGCCATCCTGGACGGGCAGCAAAGCGATGATCTGTTCGTCACGGCGCGCGGCGCGGGCATGACGCGTGTGATGTTCTGGTACGTTGTGAAGAAAAGCGCCCGCGCGGCCGGCATCACGGCCCCGCTGTCGCCGCACACGCGGCGCCACGCGTTCGCCACGCACCTGCTCAACCATGGCGCTGACCTGCGGGCCGTGCAGATGTTGCTGGGCCATGCGGACATTTCCACGACGACCATCTACACCCACGTGGCGCGGGAACGCCTGAAGGCATTGCACGCGCAGCACCATCCGCGCGGGTAGCTTCGTACCCTACTGGTAACCCGGCCTGCCGCGCCGCGAACCATAATCAAACGGCAGCCAACCAACTACAACCGGAGACAAACCATGAAGAAGCTCATCGCCGGCGCAGCCCTGCTCGGCGCCGCGACCCTGGCCATGGCGCAGGCCTGGCCCACGGCCAAACCCATCCGCCTGATCGTGGGTTATCCGCCCGGCGGCGGTATCGATTTTGCAGCGCGCACCGTGCAGGCACCCCTGCAGGAGGCGCTCAAGCAGCAGATCGTGGTGGACTACAAGCCCGGTGCGGGCGGTACGCTGGCCGCCGCCGAGCTGACGCGCGCCGCACCCGATGGCTACACCCTCCTGCTGGCCAACACGGGGCCATTCGCCATCGCGCCGTACCTGCAGCGCAAGATGCCGTACGACCCGGTCAGGCAGTTCACCTACATCGGCCAGATCAGCCAGGGCAGTTACATCGCCGTCACGCGGCTGGACCATCCGGCCAAAGACCTCAAGGAATGGGTGAGCTGGGCCAGGGCCAACGCGGGCCGCGTCAACTTTGCATCCGGCGGACCGGGCACCTCCACCCACCTGAACGGCGAACTCATGAACCAGGCCACCGGCCTGGACGTGACGCATGTGCCATACAAGGGCAGCGCGCCCGCGATGCAGGATCTGATCGGCGGGCAGACCCAGTTGCTGATCGACGCTGGCACGGTGCTGCTGCCGCAGGTCAAGGGCGGCAAGCTCAAGGCGCTGGCCGTGACCGGCCCGCGGCGCGACCCGCAGCTGCCCGACGTGCCCACCGTGCGCGAGCTGGGCCTGGGCGCCATGGAATCGGTCGGCTTCCAGGGCCTGGTCGGTCCCGCCGGCATGCCCAAGGAGGTGGTGGACCGCCTGGCGGCCGAGCTGGCGCGGGTGCTGGCCCAGGCCGAGGTCAAGGCGAAATTTGCCGGGGCGGGGGCTGAAGTACATTCGCAGGGGCCCGCCGAATTTGCCGCCTTTGTGAAGGCCGACAACGACAAATGGGCCAAGCTGATCCGCGAGCGCAAGCTCGAACTCGATTGATACCTGCCGGAGTTTCCTTTCCATGACCGTCCTGTCCCGCCGCCATGCCATCGGCGCCACCGTCGCTGCCGTCACGGCCCTGTTGCCAGCGCTTGCCGCCGCCCAAGCCTGGCCGTCCAAGCCCATCCGCCTGGTCGTGGCCTACCCGCCGGGCGGGGTGAGCGATACGGTGGCCCGCGCCCTGGCCGACAAGCTGGCCGGCCCACTGGGCCAGCCGGTGGTGGTGGAGAACAAGGCCGGTGCCAGCGGCGGCATCGGCATGGACGCGGTGGCCAAGGCCGCGCCCGACGGCCACACCCTGGGCTTTGCCGCCATCAGCCCGCTGGCGCTGAACCCGCACCTGGGCAAGTCGCCATTCGACCCGGCCAGGGACATCGTGCCCGTGGCCAGCGTGATGTATTCGCCCGTGTTGCTGCTGGGCACATCGGCCACGGCGGCCAGGGATTTCAAGGAACTGCTGGCCGTGGCGCGCAGCAAGCCCGGCGCAGTGCGCTGGGCCACATCCGGCCCCGCTTCGCTCGGCCACATCATGCTGGAGCAGCTCAAGGCCGGCGCCAGGGTGGACATCACCCACGTGTCGTACAAGGGCGGCGGCCAGCAGATGACGGACGCGTTGTCGGGCCAGTTTGAAATACTGTCCACCAACGCCTCGGCAGCGGTCACGCAGCACATCAAGGCCGGCAAGCTGCGGCCGCTGGCCGTGGGCGCGCCTGCCCGGCTGGACACGCTGCCCGAGGTACCCACGCTGGCCGAGCTGGGCTACGCCAGCGCCAACATGACATCGCTGTTCGGCGTGTTCGCGCCGGCCGGCGTGCCCCAGCCTGTGCTGCAGCGCCTGAACGCCGAGATCAACAAGGCGCTGGCGCTGCCCGACGTCCGCGCCCGCCTGACCGGTGCCGACAACGTGCCCACGGGCGGCAGCGCGGCAGATTTCGGCAAGCAGATTGCCACCGAATCGGACAACAACGCGCGCATCATCCGCGCGGCGAACATCAAGGCCGAGTAGCGCTCAGGCCGGGTCCTGCATTGCGGCCCGCCAGACACCGTCAAACACCTCGCAGAACGCCCGCTGCACGGCCGACATCGGCCGGTAGCGGTTGCGCAGGATGCTCACCGCCAGCCGTTCGCGGCTGTGGAACGGCCGCACGGCCAGGCCGCTGAAGCTCTGGCCCGCGGTCACTGTGCGGTCCACCACAGCCACGCCTGCACCGGCCTGTGCATACCAGCAGGCTGAGGTGGACGAACGCACCGACAGGTCCAGGTTCAGCCGTGTGGCCTCCCGCCCATAGGCGCGCAGCAGCGCCTGGCCGTAGGGCGTGTTCGGGTCGGAGGTGATGATGCGTTCGCCGCGCAGGTCGGCCGGCCGCACGGTGTCAAGCCGGGCCAGGCGGTGACCCTCGGGCATCACGCAGGCAAAGCCGCAGCGCCAGCTTCGCACCGACTCCAGGTTGGGATGCCCGTTGGGCTGCAGCGCCAGGCCCAGGTCGATGCTGTTGTCCATCAGCGCGTCCACCATGATGGGGGCAATCAGGATTTCCATGCGGCTTTTCAGCCGCGGAAACCGCTCGCACAGCAGCGCGATCGTGCGCGGCAGCAGGTACGACGCCAGGCTGGCCGACACGCCCAGGCGCAAGGTGCCGGTCTGGGGCTCGGCCAGGCTGCGCGACACATCGCGCACGCGTTCCACACCGCGCCACAGTGCGTCGATCTCCAGGTGCAGCTGCTGGCCTTCGGGTGTGGGCACCAGCCGGCCCTTTACACGCTCGAACAGCGCAAAGCCCGCCTGCTTGCGGGCCTGGGCCAGCACCTTGCTCACGGCCGGCTGCGACACATGCAGCAGTTCGGCCGCGCCACCCACGCCGCCGGTCAGCATGACCGCGCGAAAGACTTCCATCTGCCTGAGGTTCATGCTGCATTCTTGCATGCATAACCTCAGGTTATGGATCGGGAAATTCTTTTCATTTGCCAGCGCATGCCGGCGCCAGCACCATGCAGGGCAGGAGACACGCCATGACAAAAACACCCTTTTCCACGCGCCGCGCCCTGTTGTGCGGTATCGCTGCCGGCCTGTGTGCACCGGCCTTGGTGCGCGCGCAAGCCCCATTCCCCACACGCCCCGTCAAGCTCGTGCTGCCGCAGCCGCCCGGCGGCGCGGCGGACCGCCTGGCCCGCATGCTGGCCGACCGGCTGGAAGCGCGCTGGAAGCAGCCCGTGGTGCTGGACAACAAGCCCGGCGGCGGCGTGGTGGTTGGCACGCTGGCCACCGTGCGCGCGCCCGCAGACGGCCACACCATCGGCCTGCTGGGCAGTTCACTGAGCATCAACGCGGTACAGCGCACCGATTTGCCATACCAGATCAAGGACCTGCAGCCGCTGGCCCGCGTGGGCTACTACACGATGGCGCTGGTGGCGCCGGCCAGTTTCCCCGCCAGCGACGTCAAGGGCCTGATCGCACTGGCCAGGGCGCAGCCGGCCAACCATTTCTCGTTCGGCTCCAATGGCATTGGCACCTCGGCCCAGCTGGGGGGCGACCTGCTGAACCACATGGCCGGCATCCAGCTGCAGCATGTGCCCTACAACGGCGCAGCCAAGATGTACACCGACATGATTGGTGGCCAGGTGCCGCTGGGCTTTTCAGTGGTGAGCTCGGCCGAGGCGTTCATCAAGTCCGGCCAGATGAAGGTGCTGGGCGTGACCAGCGCACAGCGCAGCCCGCTGTACCCGCAGTGGCCCACCATCGCTGAAACGCTGCCGGGCTATGAGTCCGTCAACTGGGCCGGCTTCTGCGCACCGGCGGGTTTGCCGCGCGAGCTGGTTCAGCGCCTGTCAGACGACATCGTTGCAGTACTGCGTGCACCCGAGATGGGCAAAGCCCTGGCCGACATGGGCATCGAGGTCGCGCCGCTGGGCGCCGACGAGTTCCAGACCTTCATACAGAGCGAGCTGCGCCGCTTTGCCGCCGTGACCAAGCCGCTGGCGCCCGCAAAGAACTGACATGAGTGCCACCACCTACCAACTGAGCCGCAGCATCGCGGCCGAGGCACCTTACGACCTGGTCGTGGCCGGCGGCGGGCCGGCCGGCACTGCCGCAGCCGTGTGCGCCGCCCGCCTGGGCCTGAAAGTACTGCTGGCCGAAGCGACCGGCTGCCTGGGCGGCATGGGCACCAGCGGGCTGGTGGCTTCGTTCGGCCCGGTGTCCGATGGCGAACGCATGCTGGTGGGCGGCTTCATGAAGGAGCTGTTGCAGACCATGTGGGACCGCCAGGCGTTTGCCCCGCAGGTCACCCAGGATTTCCTGCACCGGCAGCTGAACCGCTGGGTGCCCTTCAAGCCCGAGCACCTCAAGCGCATCCTGGACGAATTCACCGTGGGGGCCGGCGTGGACCTGCGCTTTTTCACGCGCGTGGTCGAAGCCGACATGGCCCCGGACGGCCGCATGAATGGCGTGGTGCTGAGCAATGTCGAAGGGCTGCGCTATGTACCGGCCCGCGCATTTGTCGATGCCACCGGCGATGCGGCCCTGGCCGCGCTGGCTGGCGTGCCCTGCAAGGTTGTGCTGCGCGACACCGACACGGTTTCGCCCAGCACGCTGTGCTCGCTGCTGGGCGGCATGGACTGGCACGACCCGGCGTATGGCAGCGACTGGCGCGGTATCGATGAGGTCAAGAACAAGGTCCGCTCGCACTGGGTGCCCCAGGGCATTGAGGACGGCTTCTTCACGCAGGAAGACCGCTTCTTTCCCGGCATGAACCGCGTGGGCGAGAGCGGCGCCACGCTCAATGCGGGCCATGTGTTCAACCTGAACCCGCTGTCGGTGCGCAGCCTGTCGGACGGCATGGTGTTTGGCCGCAAGCTGGCGGTGGAATACGCGGAGTTCTACCGCAAGTACGTGCCAGGCTGTGCTGACCTGGAACTGCTCACCACGGCACCCGTGATGGGCGTGCGCGATTCGCGCCGCATCGTGGGGGAGTTCGAACTGACGATCGAGGACTTCCGCGCCAGGCGGCAGTTCCCCGACCAGGTGGCCGTGTACAACCGGCCGACGGACGTGCACCCCACCGACACCACCAAAGCCGAATACGACCGGTTCATGAAGGACTTTCACGGCAAGGACAACCTGGGCCAGGGTCACTGCGTGGGCATTCCCTACAGCATCCTGGTGCCGCGCGGTTCGCAGAACCTGTGGGTCGCAGGGCGCTGCCATTCCAGTGACACAAAGGTGCATGGCTCCATCCGTGCGCAGTCGGCTGCGTACATGATGGGCCAGGCCGTCGGCACGGCAGCGGCGCAGGCGATTGCGACGGGCCAGCCGGCCTGCGACCTGGACACTGCAGCGCTCGTGGAACAGTTGCGAAAGGACGGTGCGTACCTGCCGCAGGCGGCGCTTTCGTCTGCCATGACGCGCGCGTGAGATCGCTGCGCCGGCACGGCTGTCCTCAGAACTGGGGACACGCCAGCCGTGGCGATAATCTGGCGCACCATGTCCACGCCTGCATCGCCTTTCCCGTCCTGGCCGACCCTGCGCGTGGGCGTGGTCGAAGACGACGCTGAAAGCCGCGAGACCTTTGTGGCCATGATCCATTCGCAGCCCGACCTGGTGCTGACCATGGTGGCGTCCAGCTGCGCGCAAGCCATGCGGCTGCTGCCCGGGTCGCCCATGGACGTGTTGCTGGTGGACCTGGGCCTGCCTGATGGCTCCGGCCTGGATGTGATCCGGGCCACGCGGGCGCAATGGCCCGATTGCAGCGTGCTGGTCAGCACCATCTTCGGCGACGAATCCCATGTGCTGCGATCCATCGAGGCTGGCGCCATGGGCTATCTGCTCAAGGACGTGGACGCCGCCGAGCTGGCCGAGGAAATCCGCAGCATCCACGCGGGTGGCAGCCCCATCAGCCCCATGGTGGCGCGCAAGATCCTGGCGCGTGCGGCGGCCACGCTGCCGCGGGCGACGCAAGCCGCGGTGGCGCAGGGCGATACCGAGTCCGCCAGCCTGTCCGTGCGGGAACAGGAGGTACTGCGCCACGTGAGCAAGGGATTCACCACCGAGGAGACGGCCCGTGCGATGGGCGTGTCCCGAACCACCGTGCTGACCTTTGTGCGCCGCATCTACGCCAAGCTGCAGGTCAACACGCGTGCCGAAGCCATCCATGCTGCCCACAAGCAGGGCCTTCTGGACTGATCCGCTGACCCGCGTCTGGCGGGCCGCTGCCATGCTGCTGCTGGCCCTGGCGGCGGCAGGTTGCGGCCATGGTGGCGAGCCGGCCCTGCACATCGAAGCGGCCGGCTACCGCAGCGACACCGGTGCGGGCTGGGAGCCGCCCCACCAGCCGCCATTCACCGTGGGCGAAGGTGCGGGCTGGACAACCGTGCCACTGCCGCATGCCCGTCCACGCAGCCTGGTCGAAGGCAACGCCTCGCTGCAGGCCGCGCCCGACGTGGCCTGGTACCGGCTGGCGTTGCCCGACGGTGCGCAGGACCACGAGCTGTTCCTGTACCTGCCTCGCTGGCAGACCATCGGGGTGGTGGCGGTGTATGCCGACAACCGCCTGGTGCACCGCAGCCGCGGCAGCCGCGTGTGGAACAGCTTCAACCGGCCGCTGTGGGTGCCGCTGACTGACCCGGCCACCGGCGCACAGCCGCGCGAAGTGCTGGTGCGCATGGCCAGCCAGCAGGGCGTGGGCGGCGCGATCTCCAGCGCCTGGGCCGGCACCGAAGACAACCTGCGCTGGCGCTACGCCGTGCGCCATTTCATCCAGAACGACCTGATCAGCCATTCGAGCGCGGCCTTCCTGGTGATCGGGCTGTTCTCGCTGGCGGTGTGGTGCGTGCGCCGGTCCGAGCCCATGTACGGCCTGTTCTTCGCGGCGTCCGTCACGCACCTGCTGCGCAGCATGCACTACCTCATGGACGACAGCCCGCCGCCCCTGCCCGACGACTGGTTCGGCTGGCTTACCGTCAATTCGCTGGGCTGGGCGATGGTGTGGATGTTCTCGTTTGCTTTCCGCGTGCACCGCAAGCGCATGCCCAGGCTGGCAACGGGCATCATCGTGCTGGTCGTGCTGAGCACGGTGCTCACGCTGCCGGTGCCACTGCTGCTGCCGCACCTCAATGCCATCCTGCCGCTGGTCTACATCGTGATCACGGTACTGACGGCGGTGATCGCCGTGTCCGGCCTGTGGGCGTCCCGCGCGGCGCGCTCGCCCGAGGGTCTGGTGCTGTTTGGCTGGTTCTCGCTGAACGTGCCGGTCGGGGTGCACGACCTGCTCATGCAGAACTACCGCATCGACATGGAGCACGTGTACCTGGCGCCCTACACCTCGATCGGCGTGTTTGCCATCTTCCTGGTCATTGCCTGGCGGCGCTATGTGGGCGCCATCCGCGAGGTGGAGACTGTCAACGCCGGCCTGGAGTCGCAGCTGGCCGCGCGCGAGCGCGAGCTGCTTGCCAGCCACGAGCAACTGCGCGAACTGGAGCGCCAGCGCACGCTGACTGCCGAACGCCAGCGCATGATGCAGGAGATGCACGACGGCATCGGTTCGTCGCTGATGAGTGCGCTGCGTATGGTCGAGCGGGGCCGGGCCAGCACCGGCGACACGGCGCAGGTGCTGCGCGACTGCATCGACGACCTCAAGCTGGCCATTGATTCACTGACGCCGGTGGATGCCGACCTGCTGGCCTTGCTGGCCGCGGTGCGGTTTCGCCTGGCACCGCGGCTGAAAGCAGCGGGCATCGAGCTGCACTGGAACGTGCAGGACCTGCCGCCGCTGCCCTGGCTGGACCCGCAGAACGCCCTGCACGTGCTGCGCATCGTGCAGGAAGTGCTGACCAACATCCTCAAGCACAGCCAGGCCACGGTCATTGATGTAGCGACCGCGCAGGAAGAGGGCGGTGTGGTGGTGCGGCTGCGCGACAACGGCGCGGCCTTCGTGCCGGCCGATCTGCCGGCCGATCTGCCGGTGGCCGCGATCACCGGCAAGGGCCTGTTCAATGTGCGCCAACGCGCCCTGGCGCTGGGGGGCCGCTGCCGCTGGGCGCCCTGGGATGGCGGCGGTGAGTTCAGCCTGTGGTTGCCGCTGTCTGCAGACATGGCGGCCAGCTTCAGCGGGCAGGGTGGGCCGGCGCGCCAAGCAGGTACGCCAGCTCCTCGTCGCTGAAACCCGCGCGGCGTCGGGCCTTGTCATTGAAGGGCGGGTGCAGGCGCGGCGCCTGGTAGCGCTCGACCAGTACGCCATAGTGCGCCACCGGCTCCAGCCCGTCTCGGTCGCACAGCCAGCGGTACCAGCGGTTGCCGATGGCGACGTGGCCGATCTCGTCGCGCAGGATGATGTCCAGGATGTCCACCGCGCGCAGGGCCGGCGGTGTGTTCACCTGGCGCAGCTTGTCCTGGATCTGCGGCGTGGCGTCCAGGCCGCGCGCCTCCAGCGTGCGTGGCACCAGGGCCATGCGGGCCACGATGTCGCCGCCGGTTTTCTCGCACATCTGCCAGAGGTTGTCGTGGGCCGGAAAGTCGCCATAGGCATGACCGAGCGTTGCCAGGTGGTCGCCCAACAGTGTGAAGTGGCCGGCCTCTTCAGCGGCCACGCGCAGCCAGTCCAGGTAAAACTCGCGCGGCATGCCGTCAAAGCGCCACACGGCATCCAGGGCCAGGTTGATGGCGTTGAATTCAATGTGGGCAATGGCGTGCAGCAGCGCGGCCAGGCCTTCGGGCTTGAAAGGGGAGCGGCGGGGCACCTTGGCGGGGTGGACCAGCAGGGGCCGCAGCGGCCGGCCCGGCACCCTGTCGGCGGCCGGTGGCGCAGTGGGCGCGATGGACAGACCCGCGCCACGGTCAGCCAGGGACCGGGTCAGTGCCACCTTGCCGGCCGGGTCGGCGCAGCACAGGGCCTGCAGGGCTTGCTGGCGAAGTTCGGGCTCAGGCATGGGGGTCATGGCGTGGCCGGCCCACAGGGCCATTTCCATTTCTGATAGTCCTGCAGTGCCCAGCCCTGCGGTTCATCGCGGCGCCAGAGTGTGCCGGCGGGAGGATTGGTTTCGATGTTGCAGTCGTTGCCATAGCAGCAGATTTTGCAGGTCAGGTCGCC
>CAZUJD010000055.1:0-13681 GCA_964620025.1 uncultured Ramlibacter sp.
CTTGCCGGCGCCATGCCCGCCCCCGGTGCGGAACTTGTCCGGGACGTAACGCCCGCCGAAATAACCGATCAAGGCGGCCGCCCCCACAATCAGCGGGAAAGGCACATTCAGCGCAAAGATGGCCACGAAGGCCGCCGCCGCAATGCTCCAGAGCCAGGGGTTCTTGAGCGTGCGCGAGCCGATGCGGTGCGCCGCCTGCACGACGATGGCCGTTACCGCGGGCTTGATGCCGTAGAACAGGCCTGCCACCAGCGGCGTCTCGCCCCAGGCCATGTAGATGGCCGAGAGCGCGATCAGGATGAACAGCGAGGGCAGCACGAAGAGCGCCCCCGCGATGATGCCGCCCCAGGTGCGGTGCATGAGCCAGCCAATGTAGGTGGCCAACTGCTGGGCCTCGGGCCCGGGCAGCACCATGCAGTAGTTCAGCGCGTGCAGAAAACGCTTCTCCGAGATCCAGCGATGCTTCTCCACCAGGTCGTGGTGCATGATGGCGATCTGCCCCGCCGGCCCGCCAAAGCTGATGAAACCCAGCTTAAGCCAGTAGCGGGTGGCTTGCGCCAAAGTGATGGGGGATGGGGCGACGTTCGTTTCGGAATCCACACCCAGGCTTGTTTTATTGTTGTCCACGGATACTCCTCTTGGGGCTTTCAAACCCCAGATCAGAGCAGGCCTTGGACGCAAGCGTCTTGGGGCGGGGAGGCTGCCATGTCCCCGGCAAATTGTGTGGCGATCATAACGCGTTCCGGCGCCCCGGCCGCTCAGTGCCGGTGATGGGTGTCCGGATAGTGCGGATGCTTGTGGGTTAGCACCTCGTGCTTATGCCAGTGCAGATGCGGCTCGGCGCCGTCCCAGGCGGCATCGTGGGCATGCTGATGGTGCTCGTCATGCTCATGGGGATGTGCATGCGCCAGCGGCTCATGGCTGTGCTCATGCTCGTGCCGCTCGGTCAGATGCAGCCAGACCCCTAGCCCCATGAGCGCCGCGGCCAGCCAGAAGGCCGGCGTGGCGCTACAGCTGTCTGTCTCCCTGCAATTGGCACAGCACACGGGTTCACGGTGTTTCTGGCAACGCTGAGCTGAGGAGATCGCCGAAGATTACCAGCGCACCCATGTGCGCCACCTGGCCACTGGTTGCTGGGCGTCTGCTTCGCGGATCCGTACCAGGCGAAGCCGATAGGCGCGCTGATGCGATACGCCTTTCCGAAATCTGATCAATGACCAATGCCGGAGGTGGCCGTCGTTGGCGCCGGGAAAGCAAGTGACTGCAACCCTCGCGTTAACATTGATAGCTACGCGCCTATATCCTCAGCGACGCGCCTGCCGCCTTCGCATGGGCCCCCTGCTCCCCACGGCCGATTCCGCTGCTTGCACTCATGACTTTTCCCCCTATGTGGCCGCCCTTGTCTAGACAGCGCCAGGCCCTGGCGCTTCTGCTGTCCCTGGCCCTGCATCTGCTTGCCTTCATGGCCGTGCAGCCGCAACGGTACGAGTCCCGGCGGCTATCCGTCGAGGACGAGATCCTGGTGCTGGAAGTGGCCCCTTTGCCCGTGGAGGCTGCTCGCCCCGAGCCCATGGCGGAAGCGCCAAACTTGGCTGCCGCCCCTGGCCTTGCCGTCGCTTCCACACCAGATCGCCAGCCCGCCTTCATGGCGGCGCCACCGGCCCCGACGGCGCAGGAGTGGGCTCTGGCCAGCGCCTACAAGCTCAAGAACAGCAAGCGCTACCGCTACACCTGGGGACAGCAGGTGCGCAGCATGATGGGCACAGCCTACGAGGGTGTGGACCAGGGGCTGGTGCGCTTTCGCATTGAGATAGCGCCCGATGGACGCCTGACGCGGCTGGAGACGTTGTGGTCGACCTCGGAGACGGCGGAGCGTCTGGCGCGTCAAGCGGTGCAGACTATGCCGCCGCTGCCACCCACACCGACGGGGCAGCCCCTGATCTTCGAGCAGACCATCTCCTTTCAGCCCTTCGATGCCGGCGGGCCGCCGATCTACAAGAATGACTGCTTGCCCGATCCCCCGGCCTTCCGCAATCCCTTTGCTTGGGATGGCCGGTCCGCACCGACGCGCGCAACCCCCACGCTGCAGGCCGCGTCCGATCAAAAGGCTCTGGAGGAATGTCTCAAGAGTCTGCCTGAGGACTCGATCGAGGCGGAGAGCGCCCACGACCGGCGGCAACTAGAGCAGTGGGGTTCAGGGCGGCTGGGGCGCTAGCGGTTAGCGGTCATTCGAGTGTCCTGCGCGAATGACTCAGTTCAGCCTTTATCGGTCAGCTGGTACAGGTTCCAGCGCTATCAGGTATCCGAAGTACTCCTCAGGCTAAGCCTTCCCCACCGGGATCTCTCCGATCCTCGTCGTATACCTTGGAGTCCGCCTCTCCTGCCTCATCGCCCAGTTCCTCGGCATTTCTCCGGTACCCGCGCTACCTATTATCACGGTCCCTCGGCCGTAGCGCCGGTTGAGCGCGTCCATCGCAGTCATGAGGCGGCATCGGCCTTCACCGTGTCCCTCCTCAAAGTCCAGCTCCCCCTGCTCCACGCAGGCGTCTGAGAGATCCACCAACATCACCCCCGCCTTCGCGAATTTATAGCCTGATCGGTAGATTGTGCGCAGTCCCATGAGCGCCCCCTCCACCAGGGCCGCCGTGTCTGCTGTCGGCCTGAGCAACGGAACGATGATTGACCTGGAGTACTGCTTGTCAGGGCGGAACGGACTTGTCCGCACAAAGGTCAGAACCTGGCCCGCATGGCTGCCCTGGCGCCGCAGCTTTTCAGCCGCACGGCTGGCGAAGGTGGTCACCGCCTCTTCCAGCTCACCAAGATCCATCACAGCCCGGCCAAACGACCGGGTGCAGGCGATCTCCTTCTTCGCCGGCGGCGCCTCCTCCAAGTCCACGCAGGGTGTTCCCTGCAGCTCACGCACCGTCCGCTCCAAGACGACAGACCAACGCCTGCGCACCGTCGCGAGATCGAGCTGGGTGAGATCCAAGACCGTCTTGATGCCCTCTGCCTCCAGCTGTTGTCCGATACGTGGGCCCACACCCCAGACTTCCCGGACCTCGGTGGCCGCCAGCACCTGCTGCAGTGCCTCTCGCTCCATCGCCGCGAGATTGCACACTTGGCTGAACTCCGCCGGGTAGCTGCCCGGCTTGCGCTCGGCGGTCTTGGCAATGTGGTTGGCCAGCTTGGCCAGGGTCTTGGTCGGGCCTATCCCCACGCAGGTGGGCAAGCCCGTCCAGTCCAGGACGCGCTGCCGTAGCCTGCGGCTGCGGTCAGTGAGGTCACCTCGGATACCCGAGATATCCACGACGGACTCATCGATGGAGTAGATCTCTTGCTGATGCCCCAGTCCTGCGACCAAGCTCATCATCCGGTCGGACATGTCGCCATACAAAGCGAAGTTGGCCGAGAGCGCGACCAGTCCTTCCTTCTCTTCCAGGTGCCGTATCCCCAACCATGGGGCACCCATCTTGACACCCAGGGCCTTGGCTTCGTTGCTGCGCGCGATCGCACAGCCATCATTGTTGGAGAGGACGATGACCGGGCGCCCGTTCAGGTCAGGTCGAAAGACTCGCTCGCACGAGACATAGAAGTTGTTCCCATCCACGAGGGCGTACACAGAACTGCTCCGACCATGCTCACTTGCGGTACTGGTTGATGCCAGCAGTGACCACGCCCCAGATCTCCAGCGTCTGGCCATCCTTGGGTGTGATGTCAGGAAAGGTCGGGTTAGCAGCCTTCAGCTTCGGTCGCCCGCCTCGCTTCCAAAGGTGCTTGATCGTGAACTCTCCGTCCACGACCGCCACCACGATGTCCATGTGCTGTGGCTTCAGAGCTCGGTCCACGACAAGGATGGCGTTGTCGTGGATGCCAGCGTCGATCATGGAATGACCGCGGGCCCGGATCAGGAAAGTCGCTTGCGGGTGGGTGACGAGGACCTGGCCGAGGTCTATGGCCTTTTCCTGCAGGTCCGCCGCCGGCGAGGGAAAACCAGCCTGGGCGCTGCCCAGCTCGGGCAGTACGAGAGCCGCGTCATTCAGCAAAGCTGGTGAGCCTTGCGCTAGAATACTGTTCATAAATACAGTATATTGCCGCGCTTCCTTAGAATCAAGGCATGTGCAGCAACTACCTGGCGCCGCCGCTTGCCGCGATCTACCGGGAAACGTTCAAGGCCGCGCCTCCGGCGGGCCGGGGGCACATCACGTATGGCCAGGCTACGAAGCCGGCTTCATCCGCAAGGACGGTGATGGCCAGCGCTTCACCCAGTTGGGGCGCTTCGGGATGGTGGCCCCCTGGGTCAAGGACCTGAAAAAAGTGCGCAGCACGTACAACGCCCGGACCGAGACAGTTGCGGAGAAGCCCAGCTATCGGAATGCTTGGAGCAAGGGGCAGCACTGCGTGGTACCCGCGATGTCGTTCTTTGAGCCAGACTGGCGATCAGGAATCTCGATTCAGACCAACATTGCCTTGAGCAGTGGTCAGCCCATGGGCATTGCTGGGCTTTGGGATCGATGGACATCGCCAGACGGCGAGTTGATTTACAGCTTCACCATGCTGACGATCAATGCGACGAATCATCCGGTCATGAATCAGTTTCACCGTCCGGAGGATGAGAAGCGAATGGTGGTGATCCTGCCTGAGGATCAATACGACGCGTGGCTGGAGGCCAAGCCAAGTGAGAGTATGGATTTCATGAGGGCTTATCCCCTGAGATGATGGAGCTACGTAATGGGCTCTTCCGAGTGATCGGCAGGTCCTCCGTCAAAAAAAGAGGTCGCCATTCAGCGACCTCAAAAAGCCGGGGGAGTCTTAATTCCCGGCATATTCCGACAGATTGAGCGGAGGTCAGCACCTTAGTCCGGCACACGCAATCCCCATCGAATCAGGCTGCAGGAGACGCAATAGCGCGAGCAGCACGGTAAACAACGACCAGCCGCCCAGAGTCCCATCATGGTGCGTGACTAACAAACGCGTCGCTGAAAAATCTTTCTTCGGGAAGCCCACAGTGCTCAACGCAAACACGCCTCAACGCGGCCACCATTGCAGGCGCTCCGCAGGCATAGACGTCGTGAGCGGACAGATCGGAATGGTCAGCCATCACAGCGTCGTGGACCAAACCACTGCGTCCGGACCAAGCGCCAGCTGCGGCATCGCTGACCACCGCTTCGTAGCGTAACCCGGGCAAGGCCTTCTGCCATTTCGCGACCACGTCCTGTGCGTACAGACCTTCGGGCAAGCGGGAGCCCCAGTACAGCGAGGTCGGGCGCTGGATCTTATTCCGCACCATGTGGTCAATGATCGACTTGATGGGAGCGAAGCCGGTGCCACCAGCCACCATGAGGAGCGGTCGCTCGTTGTCCTCGCGCAGCCAAAAATCACCATGAGGCAGTTCGAGCTGCAGCAGATCGCCAGCTTTGAGCGTCGGCAGAATGCCGGCACTGAAATGGCCACCCGGCACGTGGCGGATGTGCAGTTGGACGCCATCGTTTTCATGGGGCGCATTGGCCATAGAGAAGGCGCGGCGCTGGCCATCCTGCAGAAGCACCTCAAGGTATTGGCCTGCCCGGAATTTCACGCGTGTCCCGGCTGCAAAACGCAGCTGCAGCACGGTCACATCGCTGGCCGGCTGTGTGATACGAAAGATCTTGCCTGGCAAGGTCTTTCGAGCCGCAGGGTCGATACGTTGCCAGCTTCGCGGACGGATAAGCAGGTCACTGGCAGCTTGGGCGTGGCAAAACAGATGCTCGTCGGCACCATGGATACCAGCTTCGGCGCCGCCGCCAGCGGTGCCGGGGGCCAACTCGCCAGCGAGCACTTGGCCGCGACAGTTGCCGCACACGCCCTTGCGGCAGGAGTAAGGCAGTTCAATGCCGTTGCGAGCGGCAGCATCGAGCACGGTTTCTCCCGGCTCGCAGGGGAAGGTCACATCGGAACCTTCAATCTTGATCTGGTATGTCATGGGAATTCAGTGAGGCGCCGGCACAGCAGCAAGCCGCGCAACGGCTTCGATCATGGCGCGGGCGTCGGCCACCCCCTGGCCAGCGATGTCCATCGCGCTGCCGTGGCCGACGCTGGAAAGGATCACGTCAGCGCCGATAGACAGGGCACTGGCGCGTCTGGGACTTAGCAGCTTGACCGGGATGTGCCCCTGATCATGCAACATGGCTACGTACAGGTCGTGGCGACGCTCGGAGAGTAGCGCGTCGGCACCGGCAGGCCCTTCTACCGACAACCCCATTGCACGCAGTCGTTCGACGGCTGGACGGGTAATGCGCTCGTCCGCGTCGCCGAACAGGCCGTTTTCGCCCGCATGCGGATTGATGCCGAACAAGCCGATGCGCGGCGCGGCCATACCCAAGCGCTGCATAGCACGCACGCCAGCCTGCGTGGCTTGGACCACCAGCTCGGGCGTCAGGCGGTCCAGAGCATGCTGCACGCTTTCGTGCAATGTGGCGTGCACGATGTGCAATCCGCCACCTACCAGCAGCAGGAACACGCTGTCCTCGGACTGCCCGCACACGCGCGCCACCAGCGAGGGGTAGCCGGAGAACGGAATGCCGGCCAAGTGCACGGCCGTTTCATGGTGCGGCCCGGCCACCACAGCATCGAACTCGCCGCACCGCGCCGCCGTGATGGCTGTGCTCGCGGCGGCGATCATGGCGGCGCCAGCTTCGGCGCAGACCCGCCCGGGCGTGTAGCCGTCGCCAGCCACTGCCTCGGTCGCCACGACGGCCGCCGTCTGCAAGACCGCGGCCAGACCCAGCCGATCGGCGGTCTGCTGCAACACGGCCTCTGGTCCGAACAGCGTGAGCTGCACGTCGCGGCGGCCGGCGTAGGCTGCCGCCGCCCTGAGGGCGATCTCCGGCCCAATGCCGTTGGGGTCGCCCACCGGCAAGGCGATACGCGCAGTGACTGTCATTACAGCGGGACCGCCAAGAGGGTGTCGACGCGACTGCTGTCGCTCACGACAATACGGCTTTGCAGGCGCGGCGTGTAGCCCGCAATATCAAATACGTCGTGGTAGACACCGGTACAGAACAAGTCGGTGACTCCGTCGTGCATGATGCGTGCCACCATGAAAGGCGTCTCGGCGTTGACCGTCGTGTCCGTGCCGGTTGTCACGAAGGGCAATCCGACAAGGTGGCGGTAGCTGTGCCGTTCATAGATGTTGGCATGGCGCAAGGCGGAGACGCGGTCTTCCAGCATGGCGCGGCTGTTGGCCCAGATCAGGCCAGCCGGCAGGCCGTCACGATGGTTATCAGCCGTCGTTACGGTGTATTGGCACTGTGGCTGGAAGAAGTCCGGCCAAGCCTCCAGCTGGTTGCTGTCGATGCAGCGGATGTAGGCAGCGTGAAAGGCCATGATCCGCTCGCGCAGGGTGGGGGTGGTATCCATGGGGAAACTCCTAGATGTCCATGAGGCGGCGATACAGCTTCCAGAAGCCGCGCACCGAGGCCTCGGTTACGCGCGACGGGCTCGATGAGGTGCTGTCGCCTCCCATCTCAATGACGGCCTGGTCGTCACCGGCTGTCGCAATTCCGCGCTGCACGAAACCGCCGACCGCGCCGTCCTCCATCGAGACGAAGCCGGCCGGGCCGATCAGGTTGGCTTGCTTCAAGCGCACGCCGCGTTGCTCTGGCGTATCGTCGGCGTAGCCGAGGTAGGTCCAGTTCAGGTCGGTCTTCTCCACACCGCGCGGCAGCACTTGGCGAATGGCCAGACAGTTCTGGATCTGCTGCAGCACGAAGCCGGGGAAGACCGAGAGGATCTGCAGCGTGATGCCGTCATCGAACTCCTTGAAGCCCGCCAGCAGCGTCGGATCGGCCAGTTTGTAACCTTCCTGGTCGGAGCGAAGGCCTTGCTCCTGGTACTGCTTGCCGGCCTCGGCCTGGGGCGCATCCACCATCGAGTAGCTGACGTGATGCCCCCCCGATTCGCTCACAATGACCGCACCGCGCTGCGACAGGCGGTTGAGACGGAAAGTGGTGAAAAACAGGTGCAGCAGGCTGGCGTGGTAGCTGTCCTTGACGTTCTCGAAGTAGAGCTTCCAGTTGTTGGGTAGCGCCTGCGTGAAGCGGCCGATGACCTCTACCGGCTTGTGCAGCACGCGTTCGATGCGGGTACAGATTTCGGGACCGAGGTAGTCCTCGATACTGTCCACCTCGTCGCTAAAGCTGCCGAACACCAGGCCACAGAAGGTGGCGATGCGCAGCTTGCGCGGCGAATGGTCTTCCTTGCAGAAGCTCGGCGGCATGCCGCCGGCGCCATTGAGACCCGCCTCGAAGGCGACCCCCTTGAGCGCGCCCTGAAGGCTATAGGTCCATGCGTGGTAAACACACTGGAAGTCCTTGGCCGTACCTGCCTTCTCCAGGCAGATCAACGCGCCGCGGTGGGTACAACGATTTTCAAAAGCATAGATCTCGCCGTCGGTGTCGCGCGCCACAATCACGGGGGCACGGCCAACAAAGGTCGTCCGGTAGTTTCCCGGCTCGGGGAGCTCGGCCTCCAGACAGAGATAGTTCCAGGTCGGGCCTTCATAGACGCGTTTCTGCTCCTGTTCGAGCACGTCCTGGTTTTGGTAGACGGCGTAAGGCACGCGGGTGTGCTGCCCCCGCACCCACTGGATGGGGTGAATCTGACTCATGGTGATGTCCTGGTATTGGGAAGTGAATGCGCTGGTCAGTCGACCGTGACGTTGGCGTCCTTGATGACCTTGGCCCAACGAGCAGCTTCGCTGCGCATGAAGCGGCCCATTTGCTCCGGGCTGTTACCGATGACCTCAGCGCCCTGTTCAGCGAATCGCTGCTGTACGTCGGGTTGGTTGAGTGCTTCAACCAACGCACTGTTGAGCGATTTCACCGTAGCCGCCGGAGTACCGGGCGGGGCAACAACTGCGAACCAAGTCACCGCCTGCATACCTGTCAGACCAACTTCAGCAAACGACGGTACATCCTTAATCGTCGGCGCCCGTTTACTGTCGGCCACAGCAAAGATGCGAATCTTGCCGGCCTTATGCAGCGGTCCAGAGGAACCAAGATTGTCGAAGAACGCATCGACTTGACCACCAGCAAGATCCGTCAGCGCCGGCGCTGTTCCCTTATAGGGAATGTGCGTCATCTGCGTTCCCGTGAGGGTTTGGAACAGATTTGCCGTCAGGTGCGAAGTCGAGCCGTTGCCTTGCGAGGCATAGGACACCTTGCCAGGATTGGCCTTGAGGTAAGCAATGAATTCCTGCAGATTCTTGACTGGCAACTGGTTACTCACAGCCAGCACGTTAGGAACGGCGGCCAGCACAGTCACCGGCACCCACTTACTAGCGTCGTATGGCAGTTTGGGATAGAGGCTCTGGTTGATGGCAATGGGGCCGGGCGGCGACACCAGCAAGGTATGACCATCTGGTTCGGATTTGGCGACGATGTCAGCGCCGATATTGCCGCCAGCGCCGGGCTTGTTTTCCACGATCACGCCGGCCGGAAAACGCTGACGCATTTTTTCGGACAGCATGCGTGGCAACACATCGGCCGTGCCGCCCGCGGGGAAAGGCACGATCAAGCGAATCGGTTTGCTCGGAAAGTCGGCGGCCAGTGGCGAGCCACAGGCGGCCGCGACAGCCAATGCACACAGCCAGCTCTTCAGTTGTTTCAAGTTCTTGCTCCTCGGTTGTTGGGGGCCGGACGGTCCAGACCCATCAGTCAAAGACGGGTCGAGTGTGCTGGCTGTTGCCCGACTTGATAAGGTCAATTTCGCGAATAGCGCAAAATCTGTTAAATTTTTTGACCCCCATCAATTCAGAATTCGCGCGATGGACACGAACTCTCTCGCTTCATCTGTCAGCGATAAGGACCTGATCGCCGGCCTGGCCAAAGGCTTGCATCTGATCGAGGCATTCGACGACACACATGCGCGGCTGACCTCATCCGAAGCTGCACGCCTAGTCGGCATCAGCCCTGCTGCAGCCCGACGTTGCCTACTGACCCTGTGCCATGGCGGCTATGCCCAAACCGACGGCAAGCGCTTCTGGTTGAACCACGGGATACTGCGGCTGTCCTATGCCTACTCGGCATCGACACGCCTTCCTCGTCTGCTTCAACCGACGTTGGACGCCTTGAGCGAACGAACACGCGAGTCTGCATCGCTGGCCGTTCTACACGGAACGGAAGTCATGGTCGCGGCGCGTTCGACGGCACGCAAAAGCCTGACTGTAGGGCTGGGCGTGGGATCCCGCTTGCCGTTGCACTGCTCGGCCACTGGTCGCGTGCTACTGAGCTCACGGTCTCCAGCTGAATTCGATACTCTTTTCAAGGCCATGCCTCTCAATCGGCTGACACCGCACACCATCACGGATCCTGTGCGATTGCGCAAGCTTCTCAAGGCCTGCATCGAAAACGGCTATGCCTTTAGCAACGAGGAAATCGAAATCGGCGTCCGCTCCATTGCCGTGCCGCTCTACAACATGGGGGGGGTTGTGGTCGGCGCCCTGAGTCTTTCCAGCCGTGCCGATCGGATGACGGCCAGCGAAATGGCCGAGCAATTGCTGCCGGCCATGCTTCGCAGCCAAACTTGGGTGCGTTCGAGATTATCCTGACGTTGTTGGATAACACCTTGACCAAGTCTGGATGATGACCGCGGCAGCCTGTCAGGTGGTTGATCTCTGCAGTTTTCTACGCAAACAAGCCCGCCAGATTGATGCGTTTTATGCATCCAGGACCAATGTTCCAGATTTGCAGCTGGAAACGCAGATCATCATTGACTTATTCGCGGCACGCTCTTTCTGGGTCAAGATGCTGTCTCGGTGTTCAACCTCTCCAGAGATGACACGAGTTTCGCAGGCACCGCAGACCCCCTCCCTGCAACTGAATTCAACCTTGCAGCCAGCGGACAGCAATGCGTCGAGCAATCTCGTCCCCGGCGGCACTTGGACTGTCTTGCCAGACTTTTTCAGCTCCACGGTATACCCCACCGGATCAGCCACTTGATTCGTCAGCGCCGGCTTAGCGGCAAAGCGCTCCACGTGAACATTTGTGTAGCCAAGCTTCTCGCACGCGCTCTCGTAAGCTTCCAGCATCGGGCCTGGACCGCAACAGTAGAAGTGCGTCTCAGGAGAAAAACCGCCAAGCAGTCCCACAAGATCGGGAGCCACTCCCCTCTCTTCATCGAAATGAAAATTCGATGAAAGAGCCCCGTCACAGCTGTCCGAAACCAGTGCCTGGATATCCTCGACAAAAGCCGCATCGGATCTGCTGCGAGCGCAATAGATGAGATGCGTCCGTCGGCCCAGCGCACTCAGACGTTTCAGCATTGCATAAAGGGGGGTGATGCCAATGCCACCCGCCAATAGAACATTCTGGCAGGCGTCTTCGTCCAATCGAAAGTTATTGCGGGGAGCACTGATGGAGATGACCTGCCCCACTCTCAATTGCTCGTGCACATATAGTGAGCCGCCCCGACTTTTCCGGTCTTTGAGCACGGCCACCACGTACCTCTGGGACTCCCCCGGATTGGTGAGGGAATAACTCCTGATTAAGCCGTTGCCCAGATGCAGGTCAATATGTGAACCAGCCTCAGTGAACGGAAAATCCACTTCGGGACTAGCTGGTCTTAGCTCGACACTGATGATGTCACGCGCCTCATACCGAAGGTTGAAGACGCGGGCTTGAAGGAGAGGCAAAGACATGGCGGGCAGATAAATAGGAGCCATGCACGCATGGCCCCAATCGATTACATGATGTGAAGGCCACCATCAACCATCAACGTCGTCCCGGTAATGAACGACGCCTCGCTTGAGGCCAGCCACAGGATGGGGGCGGCAATTTCCTCCGGGGCCGCCCAGCGCCCCAGCAAGGAGGTGCTTTGCCGCTCAGTCTTGAGTCTTTCCACATCCTTGCCGGCCGCCTTCGCCCGACCGACATGGAAGTCAGTCAGAGTCGAGCCGGGACAAACCGCGTTGACGCGCACGCCATGGACAGCCTCCTCGAATGCCAGCGTGCGCGTCATCGCCAGCTGACCGGCCTTGGTCGCATCGTACAGGCCCATGCCCTTGCGGCCGGTAACTGCATAGCACGAGGAAACGTTGACGATGCTGCCGTAGCCACTACGCCGCAAGGCCGGCAGTGCAGCTCGGCAATAATTGGCGCACCCGACCAGGTTGACGCCGACCATCGCCTGCCACTCCGCTGGCGTCGCATCGCCAAGCGCTGAGTAGTGGCGCATTGCTGCGTTGTTAACCAAGACGTCGAGGCCGCCGAATTGATCCAACGCCATCTGGACGGCTTGTGCCGCAGCGGCTTCGTCGGCCACGTCAGCCGCGATCTGAGCGACCCGGGCGCCCGGCACAGCCGCCTCGATCGCCAGCGCCGTACGCGCCAACGCCTCGGCATTCGCGTCCACCAGGGTGACGGTCGCACCCTCGCGGCAGAACAATAGGGCTGTAGCTGCACCGATGCCGGCACCGCCACCTGTGATCAGGGCGGTCTTACCACCCAAGCGTGCTTGACTCATGCTCATTCAGCCTTTGCGCCGGTGTCCTTGATGACCTTGCCCCAACGTCCAATCTCAGTACGGATCCAGTCGCTGAACTGCTTGGGGCTGGAGGCCACGATGTCGAACTCCATTTCAATCAGTCGCTTCCTGATGTCAGGCTGGTTGAGAATCTTGACGATCTCCCGGTTGTAGCGATCAATGATGGGGGCTGGCGTTCCGCCCGGCGCCAGAAAGCCGATCCAGGAGGTAGCCTCGAAGTCTTTGTAGCCCAGCTCGATAAGCGTCGGAATGTCGGGCGTACTGGCGAAGCGTTTGCTGCCCGAAGTAGCCAGCAGGCGAAGTCGCCCTTCTTTCACGAACTGCTGCACATTGCCCGGCACAAAGAAGCCGGCGTCAATATTGCCGGCGATCAGGTCCGTCACCGCGGGCCCTGCACCACGGTAGGGAATGTGCGTCATGCGGAAACCCGCTGCCGACTTGAACATTTCCATCGTCAGGTGCGAAGCGCTGCCCAGTGCGACCGATCCATATGAGTACTTGCTCGGTGCCGCCTTGGCTTTGGCCACCAAGTCTTTCGCGCTCGTGATACCAGTGGCCGGATTGACCACCAGGTACTGCGACGCCTTGACAGCCAACGTGATGGGGGCGAGGTCCTTCAGGGGGTCATACGGCATCTTGTCGAACAACGTGACGTTGATCGCCAACGGACCGTTGTAGCCCACCAGTAGGGTATGCGTCCTTCCATCTGAAGGCGGACGCGGAGTGCCCAGATGTCCTTGGGCTTGAACGGCGCCTTCTGCCCTACGATCTTGCCCTTGTTCCACGGCTCGCGATGTGTGGTGTTACCTACTGTTTCCATGATGGTCTCCCATCGAGTTGAGGGGCAAGTAGGATGCGCCGAAGATCGCCAAAAGACTACTGTCTTGAGCCACCGGCTGGCGGGGGATTCTCACTTCCCATGTCACATGAATCGGATACGGTGTGCAAACCGAGTGCGAGAATTGCAACTGCATGAGCTACACAATCCACTGCACCAAGAAGTTGCTCGACCGCGTGAAACCGCCTGCGAGGTCGACACCGACCAAGCCAACGACCTACCTGGGCAATTGGTACGCAACGGCACTCTTCTGGAAGCCACAGGTTGCGTTGCTGGTGAATGAGAAAACCTTGTTGCCGGTATTGATGCCACTGGCTCCCGCTA
>CAZUJD010000056.1:0-13635 GCA_964620025.1 uncultured Ramlibacter sp.
GGCCTTGGTGGTAAAGAACGGCGTGAACAGTTGCTGGGCCACGTCTTCGGGAATGCCGGGCCCGTGATCGGCCACGGAAAACTCAAGCCAGGTTTTTGCGCTGTGCTCGCTGGATCCGCCGCGTCGCACCTGGATCAGCACCGCGCGGTCGGCCGTTTCGGCCGCAGCCATGGCCTGCATGGCGTTGCGCGTGAGGTTCAGCAACACCTGTTCGACCATGGTGCGGTCGCACAGCACGGCAGGCAGGCCGTCCTGCAACCGTGTTTCGACCCGGACATACAGCTTGCGCGCCTGCAGGCTGACCAGCGGCATGATCGCGTCCAGCAGCGCACGCGGTGCCACCGCCTCGCGTGCCTGGTCGCGCCGCCGAACAAAATCGTGAACGCTGCGGATCACCTTGCCGGCGCGCTCGGCCTGCTCCGCTATACGGCGCATGGCAACCTCCAGGTCGGCCACCGCATGCGGGCCTTCGCGCAGCAGGTTCATGGAGCCGTTGGCATAGCTTGCAATGGCGGCCAGCGGCTGGTTCAGCTCGTGGCTGAGCAAAGAGGCCATCTCGCCCACTGTGGCCAGCCGGGCCGTGGCCTGCAGGCGGTCCTGGCTGGCGCGTGAAAGCTCTTCCACGCGGCGCTGCTCGCTCACGTCCAGGAAGGCGCTCATCCAGCCGGTCTGCACGCCGTGCGCGTTGATCAGCGGGGCTTCGATGATCAGCACCGGAAAGCGCGACCCGTCCTTGCGCATGAAAACCGATTCAAACCCTTCACGGGGCGGCGCATGCTGGCCCGCCAGACGGATGGCCTGGCGCTGGTTGTATTCGTCGGCCAGCTCGGGCGGCCAGTAGGGCGCCGGCACGCCATGACCCAGCAGCTCTTCAGGCGTGAAGCCGACCATCTGGCAGAACGCAGGATTGACATAGGTGATGCGGCCCTGCAGGTCGCGCGCCCGCAGGCCGGTCACCAGGGAATCTTCCATGGCCTTGCGAAAGGCCAGCGCTTCGGCCAGGTCACTCTCGGCGCGCAGGCGCCGGCGGGTGTCCTTGCCCAGCATGACCAGCACCGACACCAGGGCGATTGACATTGCGGTGACCAGAGCCGTGAGCACATTGGGAAAGAGGTCGGGCGCGCCGCGCCAGCTGTCTATGCGCAGCACCAGCGTGTTGCCCGGCAGGTCCACCAGTTGCTGCGCGGTGAAGATGCGGCTGCCCCGGCGGGCAGACCCATGCAAGGCCAGCCTCGTGCCGTCGGCTTCGGTGAACGACACATCCTGGCTGCGAGCCAGTGGCTTGGGGACCATGTCGGTCAGGATTTCCTGCAGTGAATAGGTGGCCACCAGGTAGCCGGTCACCTCGCCTGCGACGACCTGTGGCATGCACAGCTCCATGACCTCCACGCCCAGGCCGTCGACCTGCGGGACGAAATAGCTGGCGGAGTAGGCCGGCGCACTGATGCGCCGGGCATTGGTGCATGCCTGCGCCACATCGGTTCCGGCATTGGCGCGGCCAAGCCGGGCAAATACCGGTTGGCGGTAGGGGGTGTCGGCGAACAGCAGCGTCACCAGCCGGGCGTCGCGCCATTCAATCCGCACCCATTCCCGGTGGCTGCGCAGCAGCTGGGCGGCTTCAGCTGTCCAGGCTGGGGTGTCGGGGTTGGCCGCGTGCAGTGCCTGCAGCGTCTGGATGTTGCGCGTGAGGCCGTTGCGCACGTCTGACACGGCATCGGCTGTGTCGCGCTCCAGGTTGCTTTGCACCAGACTGGCCTCGTACCGCCCGGCCAGCCACACCAGCGTGACCAGCAAAGCGCCCACCAGCACCACCATGAGACTCCACAGTGACCAGCGCAGCCGGGCTGACAACCGGGGTCGAGGCAGTCGGGGCAAGGGCAAGGCACTCATGGCGGGTGTCGGCGGTTCCTGTTACAGCACGCGATGTTCCAGCGCCGGCAGCTGCGTTCGCACCTGCGCCAGCCGTGCGGCATCCAGTTCGGCCAGCACCACGCCGGGGCCCTCTTCGCGCACGGCCATCATGCCGCCCCAGGGCTCAACCACCATCGAATGACCCCAGGTACGCCGGCCATTCTCATGCTGGCCTCCTTGTGCGGGTGCGGCCACATAGGCCAGATTTTCGACCGCGCGGGCGCGCAGCAACAGCTCCCAGTGGGCATGCCCGGTTACCCAGGTAAAGGCACTGGGCACCAGCAGGAGGTCTGCCGCCAGCGCCCGGTACAGCTCGGGAAAGCGCAGGTCATAGCAGACACTCAGGCCCACGCGCCAGATCCGGCCGTCGCGCGAAGGCAGTTCAAACGCCACCGGCGCCCGCCCGCTCTCGATGACGCGCGACTCGTCGTAGCGCTCTCGGCCGTTGTCAAACCTGAAGAGGTGGATCTTGTCGTAGCGCGCCACACATTCACCGGCCGGCGAAAACACCAGGTGGGTGTTGCGCACGCGCTGACCGTCGTCGGCGGCCAGGGGCAGGGTACCCCCGGCCACCCACAGGCCCAGTTCACGCGCGGCGTTCGACAGAAAGCGCTGCACGGCGCCGTCGCCATAGGTTTCGCGCGCCGCGATCTTGTCGGTGTCCTTGTGGCCCATCAGGCAGAAATACTCAGGCAGCACAGCCAGCTCGGCCCCGGCTGCCGCGGCTTGGCGCAGCAATTCATGGGCGTCAGCCAGGTTGGCTTGAAGTCCGGTGCCGGACACCATCTGGAGGGCTGCGACTTTCATGGGCGTGGCTCCTTGCGTGTCATTGCGTCGGGGTGCCCGTGGCAGGAACGCTGGCGCCGGCGGCAGAGGCACGGCGGTCCACCCGGGTCACCCGCGGGTCGGCCCAGGTGCCGTCGATGTGGAATTCCTGGGTCGCGGCGCGAATCAACGGGTTGCGCAACACCATCTGTGCCAGGAAGCTGCCCAGGCCGATCACCGGGTTGATCACAGTGGCCACCAGCGATGCCGTGCCGGCGTTGATCTCGGGCACCACCACGACCTTGATGTCCTGTGTTTCACGCGCAATGTCGGCCCGGCCTTCCATCAGCACGGCGGCGTTGACGCCTTTCATCTGCAGGTTGTTGGTCGATGCAATGCCATTGGCGATGGTGACGTCGCCGCGTACAAAATCGAATGCAAAGCCTTCGCTGAACACGTCGCGGAAATCCAGTGTGAGCCGGCGGGGCAGGGCCTGCAGGCTCAACACGCCCAACAGCTTGGCCAGGCCCGGGTCCGCCTTGAGGAACTGGCCTGACTCGATGTTGACGTTGAAGGCCCCGTTCATGCTCGGGTAGTCCAGCGTCAGCGGCGAACCCACCCAGGCCACCTGTCCTTCCATGCGGCCTTTGCCACGGCGGATCACGTCCTTCATGCCGAAGCGCGTGAGCAGCTGGCCTGAATCGGCAATGTCCAGGCGGAAGTTCATGACCGTGCGGCGCACCTCAACCGCATTGCGCGCGGGGCGCGGACCGCCCGGTGGCGCGGGCTGGGCACCCACAGCTGCCCAGTTGCCGGTGGCGCTGAAGCTGGCCTCGGGCAACACCAGGTTGAGCTTGTTCAGGCGCCACTCACGCACGCCACCCTCGCGCGCCACCACCGAGCCACCCCGGTTCACGGCGTCAATCTCCACCCGGCCAAGCTTCTTGCCGCGAAGCTCCAGGTCGTCCACCACCACATCCAGCGCTGGAATGGTGGCCGGTTGCTCATTCAGCAGGGTCTCCACATCCCTGGCCGCGCTGGCGGCAATGTTCAGCCTGGCCAATCGCGCGTGGACGCGCCCCGCGCCAGTGCCCGCAGGCTGGCGGTATTCCACATAGCCACCCAGTTCGTCGGCGTCCACGTTGGCCCGCCAGACCAGGCCGTCACGTGAACCACCCACCACGATGTTGTGCAGGGTGCGGCCTTCAACCAGCAGTTCGCGCGCGCGCACGGCCATGATGGTGGGCAGGTAATTCTGGGCCGAAGGCACCGCCTGAGCGGACCCTTCCGCGGCGGGCGCAGCGGCGGTCAGCGGGCTGCCCGATGCCCCGGACAACACCTTTTCCCAGGCATCGATGTCCACCGTGCCCAGATTGATGTTGGCCAGCACGCCCTGCTCCGGCGGCGGCGCGGACTCTCCGGGCGCCAGCCCCACGGCAATGGCGCCGCGCACCACGCGTGGTTGGACGGCCGACAGGTCACGGACATAGCTGACCGACGCCACCCGGCCGATGTCCAGGCTGATCTGGTCCTGCAGCCGCGTGCCCGCTGCCTGCGATTCACGCAGCAGCGCGTTCTCATAGCGCAGCGGTAACGCTGCATCGGCCGCCTTGTTCAGGGGCGGCGGCAGGCTGAGCGCCAGGCCCTGCAGGTTGCTGCTGATGGCCAGCTCGGGCGTTCCGCGACGGAACGCCAGTGTGGCGCTGTACGCCGCCGTACCCTGCATGGACTGGCCCAGGCGCGAGAAAAAGCCCAGTTCGCGCGCCTGACGCAAACCCTCGGCACTGACCGTGCCCTGCGCGCGGAACACAACGGACGGATCGGTGGCACCTGGCGGCAGAACACGGCTGGCGCCTTCCAGGCGCACATCGCCACCCAGCATGCGGGCCTGCGCACCGGCCAGCGCAAAGCCGGTCTCGCTGAACTTCACCACGCCGCGCGCACGCGCCAGCATCGGGCTGTCGGGCGTGATCTGGATGTCATTGCCGGCCAGCGTCACGCTGCCCTGCACACGCGAGCGCTCGATGGTGTTGACCGGCAGGGTGAGGTTCAGCCGCACATCAGCATTGCCGGTGGCGCTGGCCTTGTCCAGTGCATTGCCCATGAGGCCGGCCAGGGGCGAGCCCTTGACGATGGCCAACGACTCCGACAGCGGTCCGCGCACATCGGCGCTGACCACCACCGTGGTGGACCGTGCCAGGTTCGGAATGTTGGCCTCAGCCCGCAGAACCTGCACCCCGGGCGAAGTACCCGACACGCTCGCCAGCCGGCCGGCGGCGCCCTTGACCTGCATGCTGCTGCGCTCGAACACCAGCTCGCCCGAAAGCTGCGTGAGCAACGGCCAGGGCGGTGCGCCGCCTGGCTGGATGGCGCGTGGCACAAAGGCATAGGTCGCGTTCCTGACGTTGGCCGAGATGCGGAACTCACCCTGTTTGGGATCGTTGAACGGCATGTCGTACAGGTCGCCCTTGACGCGGAACTTCACGCCCGATGCACTGCCCTGCAGCACAGCCTCACGGACATAGTCGCGCGCAGGCTTGGCCACAAACTGCGGCAGGTACCGGTGAACACGCGTGCCTTCACCACGGCTCAAGGTGCCCTGCAGGTCCAGTACGCCCGGAAAGCGCGAGCGGGAAGCCGAGCGGGCTGGATCAGCTGTGCGCCAGCTGGCCTGGGCCTGACCTTCGGCATCGGCATTGGCGAACTTCAGGTTGTTGACCGAGGCCGACAGCTGCGTGCCATTGATCTGCCACTGCAGGTCGGCCGACAGTTCGTCCAGGGGCACTACCGGATCCTCAAACACCCCGGGCAGGTCCAGGGCTCCGTTCCTGACCGCCAGACGCGCCTTGCCGCCGGCCTGCGTCAGGTCAAAGTCCAGCGTCGCACCCCGTACGCCCGGCGTGCCAGCAGGCGCATGGGTGGCCGTGGTGCCGCGCGGCAGGGTCGCGGCGCGCGACGCCACCTGCAGCGCCGTGGCCCGCCCCTTGGCCTGGTAGCTCAACGGCGCGTCCAGCGGGCCCTGCCAGCGGGCCTGCACGGTCTCGACCAGGCCTTTGGGGTCATAGGACTGCAGGGCCGCGTGTGTGGCCGTGCCCAGCGGCAGCCGGCTGGCCACCTGGCTGAGCGCCGCCAGGTCCAGCTTGTCAGCCCGCAGCTCGCCCTGCGCCGGCATCTTGCCTTCGGCCGCGGTCCACGACAGGGCCACATTGCCGCCCGCCCATTCCTGGCCCTCGCTGGTGCGAAACTGCAGGTTCTGGGTCGAAAATTCAAAGCCGTTGGCCAGCCGGCGACCGGCCAGCCGCCCCGACACGCTGGTCAGCGACAACGGCTGCAGCCGCTCACCCAGCGCAGCACTGACACCAGCCAGCGCCACATCGGCGGCGGCGCCGGTGATCTCACCCTTGCTGATGTCGGCCCAGGCACGCAGGGCCCCACGGCCGGCCTGCAGGTCCAGCCCCAGATCGGCATGGCCGCGCAGCTGCGCCACATCCACGCGCGAAAACTCGGCAAAAAGCTGGCCGTCCCAGTCGCGCCACTGGCCGGCACGCTGGGCCAGCAGGGGCTGACGGAACACGCCGCGCAGGCTGAAGCGGTCGCCCCACTCGGGCGGTGGGGTACCGTCCAGACGCAGCGCATGGCGGCGACCCCGGTTGCGGGACACAAAATCGACCTCACTCAGGGCCAGCGGCGCACGCCCATGCAGCTCGTCGGTCCAGCGCAGCGTGCCGCCGCGAATGACGAACTCGGTCTGGCTGAAAAACCAGTCGGCTGCGCGGCCGTCATTGCTGCTGTCGCGCGAGAAGTCCAGCCCCGCCACGTACAGCCGGCCGTCAGCTGCGCGGCGGATATCCAGCGACGGCCGCTCGATGTACAGCTGGTCAAATCCCAGGTTCCACAGCGAGCGCGGCGAGAGCGCTGCCACCACCCGCGGCAGGCGCAAGGCCTCGCGTCCCTGCGGGTCCAGCAGCACCACATCGCTGAACTCGAAAGAAGGCACCAGCCCCTCGGTCCGGGCGCTGATGTCGCCGATACGCACAGGCACCCCCAGTACGCGGCTGGCCTCGATTTCCAGATCCGGGCGAAATTCGCCAATTCGCGGCACAATCCAGCCGTGAATGCCACCCCACACCAGCGTGAGGGCCAGCCACATCGCCAGCAGCAGCCACAACAGCCAGCGCGCGGCAATGGCGTAGAACCTGAGCTGGCGCGATGGAATAGGCGGCGAGTCGTTCATTGAACAGGTGAATGTGTCAGGAATTATGACCGGCAGTGGTTCGTTGGGTTCGATGCACAACAGTGAAGTTTTGTTAAACGGCGCGGCCCTGTCGTCGCACTCGCGCTTCGTGCAGCGCCTGCGCCGGCGCTACGCCGATTTGCTGCCGCTGCTGCCCGAAGGGCCGCCCGTTCACGCCACCCTGTCTGTCGCCTATGCCGCCCTGCGTGAACGCACGAGCGATACCGGCACGGCCCTGCGCACGCTGCGCCAGCTCGTGATGGAGCGGCTGGTGCGCCTGGATTGCGACGAGCAGGCGCCACTGGCCACCATCACCCGCGCCGTCACGGAGCTGGCCGAGTTTGCGCTGGACGCCGCCTGTACCCAGGCATTTGCCGAGCTGGACGCGCTGCATGGCGCGCCACGCGGCCCCGACGGACAGCGCGCCGAGCTGTGGGTGGTGGGCATGGGCAAGCTGGGCGCGCGCGAGCTCAATGTGTCCAGCGACATCGATCTGGTCTATGTCTATGACCATGACGGCGAAACGGCGGGCAACAGCGATGGCCGCAATGCCGTGTCCAACCACGAGTACTTCGCCAAGGCGGTACGCATCATCTACGGCCTGGTTGGCGACACCACCGAGCACGGCTTCGTGTTCCGTGTGGACCTGGCGCTGCGGCCCAACGGCAACTCGGGGCCGCCCGCGGTGTCGCTGGGCGCACTGGAGGAATATTTCCAGGTACAGGGTCGTGAATGGGAGCGCTTTGCCTGGCTGAAGAGCCGCATCATCGCGCCGCGCGCCTGCGTGGACAGCGGCTCGGCCCAGGCGCTGCGCGGCGCGGTGCTGCCGTTCGTGTTCCGCCGGTACCTGGACTACAGCGTGTTTGACGCCCTGCGCGTGCTGCACCGCCAGATCCGCGATCACGCCGCCAAGCGCAGCGCCGGCAGGCCCGAACGCGCCAACGACGTCAAGCTGTCACGCGGCGGTATCCGCGAAATTGAATTCACCGTGCAGCTGCTGCAAGTGGTGCGCGGCGGCCAGTTTCCCGAACTGCGCACGCGGCCGACGCAGGCTGCGCTGCAGCGCGTGGCCGCCGCCGGGCTGATGCCGCAAGCCACTGCTGATGCACTGTCCACCGCTTACGAATTCCTGCGACGGGTGGAGCACCGCATCCAGTACCTGGACGACCAGCAGACCCATGTGCTGTCAGGTTGCGACAACGATCTGGGCTGGATCGCACAAACCATGGGTTTTGCCGATTGCTGCGCCTTTCTGAGCGAGCTGGACACCCACCGCGAACTGGTTGCTCAGGAATTCGATACGCTGCTGGGCAATGGCGCCCGCGAATGCACCAAAGGCAATTGCGGCGGACCCAAGGCCGCCCGTGAAGGCAACGGCAGCGCACCCGACCTGGACGCACTGCTGGACACCCTGCCCGAGAAATTCCGCGAACGCGTGGCGCTGTGGCGCGCCCACCCGCGCGTGCTGGCGCTACGGGAAGACGCCCGCAACCGCCTGACACGGCTGGTCCAGCGCACAGCGCAGTGGCTGCGCGAAGGCCGCGTGAGCGAAGACGCCGCATTGCGCATTGCCGACTGGATCGAGCCGCTGCTGCGCCGGGAGAGCTACCTGGCCCTGCTGCTGGAACGCCCGTCCGTGCACGAGCGCCTGCTGCGCATGCTGGGCGCGGCCAAATGGCCGGCACGCTACCTGCTGCAGCACCCCGGCGTGATCGACGAGCTGGCGGGCAATGCCATGCTGTCCGAGCGTTTCGTGGCGGCTGATTTCGAACGCGAAATGGAAGCACGTCGCCGCTCTCTGCAGATCACGGGGGAGGACGACGACGAGGCCCTGCTGAACCTGCTGCGCCGCGCCCACCATGCCGAGGTGTTCCGTACGCTGGCCCGTGACGTGGAAGGCCGCATCACCGTCGAGCAGGTGGCGGACGATCTGAGCGCGCTGGCAGACACACTGTTGAAGGTCACTGCCCGCTGGTGCTGGCAGCGGCTGAAGCACCGACACCGCGAGGAACCCCGCTTTGCCGTCATTGGCTACGGCAAGCTGGGTGGCAAGGAGCTGGGCTACGGCAGCGACCTGGACATCGTTTTCGTCTACGAGGACGAGGACGAAGCCGCGCCCGAAGCCTACGCCGCCTTCGTGCGCAAGCTCATCAACTGGCTGACCGTCAAAACCGCCGAAGGCGACCTGTTCGAGATCGATACGGCCCTGCGACCCAACGGAAATTCGGGCCTGCTGGTCACCACCTTTGACGCCTACGCCAAATACCAGCAGCAACGCGGCAGCAACACCGCCTGGACCTGGGAACACCAGGCCATGACACGCGCCCGGTTTGTCATTGGCGAGCCGGATCTGCAAGCCCGCTTTGACGCCGTGCGCCAGACCGTCATCACCGCCGCGCGCGACATCACCGCGCTGCGCGCCGAGATCATGGCCATGCGCGACAAGGTACGTGCCGCCCATCCGGTGCGGGGCGAGCGGTTTGACGTGAAGCACAGCACCGGCGGCATGGTGGATGCGGAATTCTGTGTGCAGTACCTGGTGCTGTCGCAATCCGGCACCCATGCGCAGCTCGTGCCCAACCTGGGCAACATCGCGCTGCTGCAGCGCGCCGAAGCGGCCGGCCTGCTGCCGCCGGGTGTGGGCAGCGCCGCTTCGAGCGCCTACCGCGAGCTGCGTCGTGTGCAGCATCAGGCCCGCCTGAACGAAGCACCCACACAGGTGGACCCGCCGGCCTTGCAGGCGGAGCGGGACGCGGTGCTGGCCTTGTGGCAGGCGGTGTTCGGCTAGGCATTGGCACTGGCCTTGATTCGACAGGGTCGGGGCCCCAATACAGGCTGCAGACCCTAATACGCAGCTAACCGTACACCGCTACAACTGCTGCCATTTACCGCCCGGTTGCGGTGGTAGGCTTGCCCCCCTTGGGGAAGGATTCAATGAAAAAGCACCGCGCCCTGCTGGCAGCAGGCATTGCCACGGTATTGGCCGCCACTGTGACTGGCTGCGCCGTGCCCACACCCTCTGACCACGCAGAAATGCGCGCCCCTACCCGGTGGCACACAGCACGCCCGGCGGGAGAGGCGCTGCCACCCCTGCCCCACGATGGCGATCCGTCTGCCCTGACGCAATGGTGGCGCCAGTTCAACGACCCGCTGCTGGTGGAGCTGATCAGCGCCGCGCAGGCGGCAAGCCCCACCGTCGCAACAGCCCGCTCACGCATCGAACAGGCGCGCGCTACCCGCGTGGCCGCCAGTGCCGCGCTGCTGCCCACACTGGACGCGCAAGCCGCCGCCCAGCGCAGCAACACGCAGGTGCCGGGCACCACGGCAAGTTCAGCCCAGCTGGGCTTGCAGACGGCCTGGGAGATCGATCTCTTCGGCGCCAATCGCCTTGCAGGCGAAGCGGCCCAGGCCCGGCTGGACGGCGCGAAAGCCCAATGGCACGAAGCGCGGGTGGCCGTGGCCGCCGAAACCGGCAACCAGTATTTCGGCCTGCGCGCCTGTGAAAAGCAGCTGGCGGTGGCCCGCAATGACGCCGCCAGCCGGACCGAGACAGCCCGTCTGGCGGATCTGACTGCCAGGGCCGGCTTTACCGCGCCGGCCAGCGCTGCGCGGGCGCGCGCCAGCGCGGCAGAGGGCTCGGCCCGTGCCACGCAGCAGCGCGCCCAGTGTGAGGTTGATCTGAAGGTGCTGGTGGCGCTGACCGGACTGGACGAGCCGGGCCTGCGCGGCAAGCTGGCTGCGGCGCCCGCGATGATTCCGCAAACGGCGCTCCACACGGTCGCCAGTGTCCCGGCCCAGGCGCTGATGCAACGCCCCGATCTGTACCACGCCGGCCGGGAGGTGGCTGCCGCCAGCGCCGACGTGGGCAGCACCCGGGCCCAGCGCCTGCCGCGGCTGTCGCTGTCGGGCTCGGTGGCCGCGGGCAGCGTGCGCGTCGGCGGTGCGACCAGCGATGCGCAAACCTGGTCGATCGGCCCGCTGGCGCTGACCCTGCCGCTGTTGGACGGTGCGCGTCGCGCCGCCCAGGTCGATGCCGCCGAGGCCCGCTACGTTGAGGCCGTTGCGCTGTACCAGGCACGGGTACGCCAGGCGGTGCGAGAGGTGGAAGAAGCCCTCGTTTACCTGGACAGCAGCGCATCCCGCAGCGACGACGCGCGGGTGGCGGCCGATGGTTACCGCGCATCGTTGGCCGCCACACAGGCCCGCTACAACGGCGGACTGGCCAGCCTGGTCGAGCTGGAGGACGCCCGACGCACCGCGCTGGCCGCCGAAACCGCCCTGGTCGGCCTGCAGCGCGAACGCATGGCAGCCTGGATCGCGCTGTACCGCGCGGCAGGCGGCGGCTGGACACCGCCTTCGGGCCCCGCAGAACACAAGCCCTGAACCGGCAACGCACCGACACGACACCACCATGAAGACCTTCAAACCCTCTTTCATCGCCCTCGCTCCGATTGCCCTGGCACTGATGGCCGCCGTCGGCGCCGGATTGTGGACAAGCCAGTCTGCCGCCCAGGACAAGGATGCCAAGGCGGCAGCCAAGCCCGCGCTGACCGTGAGTGCGGTCCAGCCGCAGCAAGCGCGACTGGCCGTGAAGCTGGCGGCCAACGGCAACCTGGCTGCCTGGCAGGAGGCCAGCGTGGGTGCCGAAACCCACGGCCTGCGCCTGACCGAAGTACGCGTGAACGTCGGCGACCGCGTGAAAAAGGGTGACGTGCTGGCCACCTTCTCGACGGACACGGTACGCGCCGAAGCCGCCCAGGCCCGTGCGGGCCTGATGGAGGCCGAGGCCGCCGCAGCCGAAGCCGCCGCCAATGCCGAACGTGCCCGCAGCCTGCAGTCCAGCGGCGCCCTGAGCGCGGCGCAGATCAACCAGTACCTCACCGCCGAGCAGACCGCCAAAGCCCGCGTCGAAGCAGCGAGGGCCCTGGCCCAGGTACAACAGGTGCGGCTGAACCAGGCCAGCGTGCTGGCACCGGACGACGGCACCATCTCGGCCCGCATGGCCACGGTGGGCGCCGTGGTGGGCGCCGGCACCGAACTGTTTCGCATGATCCGCAAGGGCCGTCTGGAATGGCGTGCGGAAGTCACCTCAGCCGAACTGGGCCGCGTGACCCGGGGCACGATGGCGCAGGTCACGGCCGCCAGCGGCGCCCGGCTGGAAGGCCGCGTGCGCATGATTGCCCCGACGGTGGACCCGCAGACGCGCAACGCGCTGGTGTACGTGGACGTGACGCCGCTGCCAGGCAACACCGGCAACGCGCTGGCCGGCATGTTTGCCCGCGGGGAGTTCGAGCTGGGGGCCACGCCCGCGCTGACGGTGCCGCAGGCCGCCGTGGTGGTGCGCGACGGCTTCAGCTACGTGTACCGCATCAACCCCGACAACCGCGTGAGCCAGATCAAGGTGCAGACCGGCCGGCTGGCAGGCGACCGGGTGGAAATCACCAGCGCGCTGCCGGCAGACACCCGTCTGGTGGCCTCTGGGGGCGGGTTCCTGAACGACGGTGACCTGGTGCGGGTGGTGACGAAATGATGAACGTCTCGTCCTGGTCGATCAGGAATCCCATCCCTGCGGTCATGCTGTTTGTGCTGCTGACCTTTGCGGGTCTGCTGTCGTTCAACGCCATGAAGGTGCAGAACTTTCCCGACATCGACCTGCCGACCATCACCGTGACCGCGTCCCTGCCGGGCGCAGCGCCGGGGCAGCTGGAAAACGACGTGGCCCGCAAGCTGGAAAACGCCGTCGCCACGCTGCAGGGCCTCAAGCACATCTATACCAAGGTGCAGGACGGTGTGGTCACGCTGACCGCTGAGTTCCGTCTGGAAAAGCCGGTCCAGGAAGCGGTGGACGACGTGCGCTCCGCCGTGCAGCGTGTGCGCGCGGACCTGCCCGCAGACCTGCGCGACCCCATCGTGCAGAAAATGGACCTGGCAGGGCAACCGGTTCTGGCGTACACGATCCGCTCCGCCAGGATGGACGACGAAGCCCTGAGCTGGTTTGTGGACAACACCGTCGCGCGCCGCCTGCTGGCCGTCAAGGGCGTGGGCGCGGTCAACCGCGTGGGCGGCGTCACACGTGAAGTGCGCGTAGCGCTGGACGCCCAGAAACTTCAGGCGCTGGGCGCTACCGCCGCCGACATCTCGCGCCAGCTGCGTCTGGTGCAGACGGAAAGCGCGGGGGGCCGCACCGACCTGGGCTCGGGCGAGCAGCCCGTGCGCACGCTGGGTACCGTCGGCACCGCGCAGCAGGTGGCAGCACTGGAAATCGTCCTTCAAGGCGGGCGCACCATCCGGCTCAGCGACGTGGCCACTGTCACCGACACGGTGGCCGAGCCGCGCGCCGCAGCACTGCTCAACGGCAAGCCGGTGGTGGGCTTTGAAGTGGCCCGCAGCCGTGGCGAAAGCGAAGTGGCCGTAGGCGCGGCCATCGTGAAGGCACTGGATGAACTGAAAGTCCAGCATCCCGATGTCGAGTTGACCCAGGCCTTTGACTTTGTCACCCCGGTCAAGGAAGAATACGACGGCTCGCTGAAGCTGCTGTACGAGGGCGCCATCCTGGCCGTGCTGGTGGTGTGGCTGTTTCTGCGCGACTGGCGCGCCACCTTCGTCTCGGCCGTGGCACTGCCCATGTCGGTCATCCCCGCGTTCGTGGGCATGTACCTGCTGGGTTTTTCCATCAACGTGGTGACGCTGCTGGCGCTGTCGCTGGTGATCGGCATCCTGGTGGA
>CAZUJD010000057.1:0-11509 GCA_964620025.1 uncultured Ramlibacter sp.
CGGGTGGGCGAAATTATTTCCAGGCCGCTTTGGCGGGGTTGAGTTTTGCCGTAGCAAGCTTGGGCGGCCACACCACCTCGAACTCGCCGTTTTGCCACTGGCTCACCGTGCCTGGCGTGCCAATGTTCTCGCTGCCCTGGAACTTGATGTCGCCCATGATGGTCTTGTGCGTGGTGTTGGCCACGTAATCGCGGATGGCCTTCTTGTCCAGGCCCTGCGCCTTGACTGCGTTGGTCAGTATCTCCAGCCCCGCCCAGCAGGCGCCGCTGGCCCAGCGATCGGGTTCCTTGCCGCCGAACTTCTTGGTGTGGGCATCGAAGTACGCCTTGGCACCCGCGCTGGTCTTGCTGTTCCAGCTGCCCATGCCCAGCACGCCTTCGGCGCCGGCCGGGGTCATCACGTTCTTGTACAGCTGGAAGGCGGTGCCCACCGATGCATAGAAGAACTTCGGGTTCAGGCCCACTTCCTTGGCCTGCTTGCTGGCCAGGATGGTGTCGGGCGGGTAGGTAAAGCCCACGAACGCATCGGGGTTCTTGTCCTTGATGGAACGCAGCACCGGCGACAGGTCCTTGACGCCGCCGGGGTAGCTCTTGTCTTCCACCATCTGGATGCCGCTGCCCTGCAGCGCCACCTTCAGCGCGGCAAAGTTCTCCAGGCCAAACAGGTCGTCCACATAAATGCAGGCCAGCGTCTTGCAGCCGTTGGCTTTCAGCATGTCCACCAGCGCATTGGTCATGGGCGCGGGCTGCTGCAGCAGCAGGAAGAAGTACGGCAGCTTCATCTCGATCAGCCGCTTGGACAGCGCCGTGGGCGCCAGGAACGGGTAGCCAAAGCGGTTGGCCAGCGGGGCCACGGCGAAGTTGGCGTTGCTGCCCCAGGGCGGCAGCACCAGGTCCACCTTGTCGCTGCCCATGAGCTTTTCATAGGTGCGCACCACGGTCTCGGTGTCGCTGCGGTCGTCACTGCTGATCAGCTCGATCTTGCGGCGGACGCCCTTGACGTCCAGGCCGCCCGCGGCGTTTTGCTGCTCGGCCCACAACAGGTAGTTGGGCTCCTGGCTCACCTGTGCTCCACCTGTCCAGGGGCCGGTACGGGCAATGGCATAGCCCACACGCACTGGCGCGGCCTGCGCCATGAGCCCGGGGGCAAAAGACATGGCGCCAACCGCAGCGGCGGCGCCCTGGATGATCTGACGGCGGGATTTCTGAACGGTTGGCTGAGCCATGTTGTCTCCTTGGGTCGCCCACAGTGAGCGCAGTGCGTAGCTTAAAAACGCCACCCCCGCGCCGCTGTGCTGGGCGCGCACAAACCATTTGCCGCGCTGTGCAAGGGCATTCGGGTTTACCCGGAACCCCGATGCGCGGCCGGGGGGCCTGCACCCATAATGGGCCGAACCATGACAGCCCCCGCCTCCGTCACCCTGAACACCGACGCCGTTGTCCCGCGCGACCGCGCGCCGCAGTGGCGCGAATGGGTGTGGCAGCATTTCGGCGGGCTCGAATCCGACTTTTACGGCGACGCGCAGTTTGACGGCCACATGGCCGCGTCACGCGCGGGCGACGTCATCCTGACCCGGCTGGAAGCCAACCGCCACCGCGTGCTGCGCACACCTGGCATGGCCCGCACCAGCGACACCGCCTACCTGAAGATCGTGGCCCCCTGGCAGGGCGGCGCCACCGTGCAGCAACAGGGCCGCGAAGCCAGCGCGCGAACCGGCGCCTGGATCATCTACGACACCACCCAGCCGTACGAGATTGCCAACCCCGAGCGGGTGGACCACCTGATCGTGATGGTGCCCAAGGACGAGCTGGTCGAACGCAGCCTGCGCATGAACGGCACCATGGCCCGCCACCTGGGCGCCAGCGGCATCTCGCGCGTGGCGCTGGAGACCATGCGCAACACCTGGCAGGAGCTGCCCCACATGAGCGAAGCCGCCGCCCAGGGCGCGGGTCAGCTCATCAAGCAGCTGGTGCAGCTGTCGCTGCTGGAACTGTCAGGCCAGGAAACCGCCACGACCCAGCGCGAAGCCCTGCGCGACCGCATCCGCGCCCATGTGGCGCAACACCTGGGCGACCCGGCGCTGAACGTGGACGGCATTGCCCGCGCACTCAACTGCAGCCGCCGCCACCTGTACAACGCCTTCGCCGGAGAGGGCGAATCCATCGCCGCCTACATCCAGCGCATGCGCCTGCAGGCCTGCGTGCGTGACCTGCAGGCCGCGGGCCCCCACGGCCGTCCCATCACCGACATCGCCATGACCTGGGGCTTTGGCAACCTGTCGCACTTCAGCCGCGTGTTCAAGGAACACACGGGGGCGAGCCCGAGCGAGTTCAGGGGGTCGGTTCGCATCGGGCCGGGTACGGTGCGGTCACACTAGCCCTGGTCAGGCCATCATGGTGAGTGGATCACCACTGCCATCCATGGCGGCATTGAAGACCCGGCTTGTGACCTGTGCCATGCCGTCCTTGTGTTCGACTTCGGCTTTCAGTGCCTTGAGGGCATCCATCATCTTTCCGATGCCCGCGCGAGTTTCTCCGTCCAGCTTTCCGATAAACCTGGCATCGTCCAAGTGAATCGCTGCCTGCAATTTCCCGATGCCCAGGTCCAGTCTCTGCACGTACTTCGACTGCCGCTCTGACACTTCGCCCAGAGGCCCGTACGCTTGCCTGTATTTTCCCTTGCCCATGCTTTCAACAGCTGCATCGGCGTCCATCTTCAACGTGGAACTGAAATTCCTGCGCAGGTCCGCTACCAGAACGCCGACGCCAGTGTTCGGGTTCATCAGCGATTTGATCGGGTGGTCTTCCAGCGTCGTTCGGCTGTCTGCCAATTGCAGATCCAGCAAAGCCGACTCCATGGCGTCAAATGCGTTGACCTGCGCCTGCGCTCGCTGCCTGAACTCGGCAGGCAGATTTTCGCGGGCAACCTTCAGTGCTTCCTGCTCGGGCCCGGCTGGTTGGTCTTGCTTTGCCCATGCATCAACGTAGTCATCATGGGCCTTGTCCAGGCGGTGCTTGGGCGTTCCCGCAAAGTTGCCCATCCTGCGCCACTCGTATTCGCACTGCTTGGCTTTGGTCAAGGGATGACTCTCGGCATAGCGCTGCGATTCGTTCACGAAGTCCATGAATGATTTCAGGACGGCCTGGTGCTTCACCAGATTGCTGGGGACAGGGTGTTTTATGCTCGCCTTGGTGACTGGCTGCGGGACACCCGAGGGCTTGGACGCCGCTGGCTTTTCGCCATAAACCGCCGCCTGAAAATGCGTGTCACTGCGGTTGATGACGATCAGGGGTGGCTTGTGCCCTTTGGCCTTGTCTTCCGCCGCCTGGATGTCCAGCTCCTGCCTGAATGCCGCCGGGTTCCTGATGTGGTGCCTCTCCCCGTCCGGTGTGTACAGGTAGCCGCCATTGGTCGAGACGAAGGCCACGGTCCGATTGTTCGCGATGGCGTGCACCTGCATCTCCATGGGACCGCCCCAGGCCCTGGAATTCAATGGGCCCGGATTGAGCCCCGTCTGAATGGACGTATGAACCTGACTGTTGAAATAATCCGACGCGTTCAAGATCCCGAGTGGCTTCAGCATCCCCGCTTTGGCTAGCTTGGAAGAGCGTTCGTCCAGCTCCGCACGCATTTTTTGTGCGGCTTCTGGGTCGTCTTTCGATTGGGGGTCCGCTGACTTCGCCAGTGCGTAGTACAGGCAATGCCCGTCGCCCTTCACGTCCATGGGCGTCACGCCCAACGCCTGCACCATGGCATCGACATTCTGTTGATCCCTCTGGAGTTCACCTTGTTCAACTTCCAGATCCAAAATCTCAAGTGCACGATCAAGGCAGTGGCGAGCGTCAGCCTCCGACATGTCAGTCAGAAGGTCCTCGACCGTTGCGCCTGATCTTTTCGTGAGCGTTTGAAGCTGTGCGTGCAAGCTGGGCAGAAACCTTGTATCGGATCGCACGGCCTTGCCGGCATTGGACCCTTCGAAAATCGCCCTGGCCGCCTCCTTCGTGAGTGCCTGCTGATCGGCAGGCGCCGCGACCGCCGCGCCTTGGGCGGACGGGGCGGCCGATATCTTCGCCTTGGCCTGGCTCACCCATTGGACGGCCTCCTGCACAGTCATCCCGTCCATGCGATCCGCCAGCGATCTCTTCGTGTCCTTCTCCGTGGCTGAATGTGGCCGTGCGCCCAACAAGTCTTTCTCCGTCACGCGGTGAATCGCCAGGAATGCCGAGGCGTCCCGGGCACTGAGCTGGTAGTCCTTGTCCGTCAGACGGCTCTCGTCGCTCAGGAGCAACTCACTGAGTTGACTGTCCAGCCTGGACCATCCCATCAGCAGCTCGTCCATCTTGTCCTTGGGAAGGGTGTTGGCCTTGTACTGCTTGTTCAGTTCGTCGCGGAAAGCCTCGACCGCCGTCCGAAGATCAAGGAGCTTCCCGCGCAAACCAGCCATGGGGTCGGCACCCGCCGCCGCAGGGCTGGGCACCCCGGCCGGTCCCGCGCCATGCATGACCCGCGGGGGTGTCGCCGCACCCACTGTCACAGTGGCGCCGGCAGAGCCAAGCGCCTGGTTCGCCACATGGGTCGCGTGGGCCTGTTTCAACGAATGGCTTTCAGCCAGAAGACTTTTGAGTGAGACCGAAAGATTCATGATGCGCGCAGCGTTCTGCTGTGACGGAGAGGGACTTCGATTCTGGAAAATCACCGGCCTGCTGTCGCCAGACTTCCGTCCCCCCCGCGCTCACCCGCGCGCCGGCCCCTCCAGCGTCACACGCCGGACAGCCCCTCATTGACATTTCGGCTGCGCGGCGCGAACCTGCCCAGACTTTCATCTGCCCACGCCCAGGCAAGCGAATCCCATGACAGGAGACAACCCCATGCACATCCCCTCCCTGAAAGAAGTCGTGAGCGCCGAAGAATGGGCGCTGCGTGTGGACCTGGCCGCGGCCTACCGGCTGGTGGCGCTGTACGGCTGGAGCGACCTGGTCTTCACCCACATCAGCGCGCGCATCCCGGGGCCCGAGCACCACTTCCTCATCAATCCCTACGGCCTGATGTTCGACGAGATCACCGCATCCAGCCTGGTCAAGGTAGACCAGGCCTGCAACAAGCTGATCGACTCGCCCTTTCCCGTGAACCCGGCGGGCTTCACCATCCACAGCTGCATCCACCAGGCGCGTGACGATGCAGGCTGCGTGCTGCACACCCACAGCCGCGCGGGCGTGGCCGTCAGCGCGCAAAAGGCGGGCGTGCTGCCCATCAGCCAGCAAAGCACCTTTGTGCTGGCCTCGCTGGCCTACCACGACTACGAAGGCGTGGCCCTGCGCGACGACGAGCGCCCGCGCCTGCAGGCCGACATCGGCCGCAAGAACTTCCTCATGCTGCGCAACCACGGCCTGCTGACCGTGGGCAAAACCATACCCGACGCGTTCCTGTCCATGTACACGTTCGAGAACACCTGCCGCATCCAGATCGACGCGCAGGCCGGCGGCGGCGAGCTCACGCTGATCGACCCGCGCATCCTGCAGGGGCTGGCCGAGGTGATGAAGACCGTCACCGCAGGCCAGGGCGCCAACATTGCGTGGCCCGCGCTGCTGCGCAGGCTGGACAAGACCGACCCGTCGTACAAGACCTGAGCGGCGCCCGGTCGCCGGCCCATCGGTTGACCAGAGACTTCTGGTTGATGGGCCCGTCCCTGTGCGGGCCCTATCGTCAAGCCACTGTCAGTGGCACGGCGTGCGCCATGCCATTCCCGTTACACGCAAGGGAATTCCACATGGACCAAATCGTCGCGAGCCTTAACTACGCTTTCCGGGGTGTTGCCAGCTACGCCCAGGCGGCGGGCCGGCTGGCCATGTCGTTCTTGACCCAGGGTCCGCCGCAGCCGTCGCGGGTCCCTGACCCGCCGCAACAGACCCCACCGACGCCCCTGCATGTGCAGGCCAGCGCCGATCCGCAGCCGGCCAGAATCAGCATCGCCCCCGACTCAAAAGCCGACAGCCGGCTGCGACACCGCGATTCCAGTGACCCCGCACCGGAGCTTGGGGACATCAGCCGTCTGGGCGAAGACGTGCGGCGCTTGCTGGCGCAAAAAACGTTGGATGTTCACGCCCGCCAGGAGGTGGCTCAGCGTGAGACACTGGAACCGCCCGTCCACGACTCGGACGAGGTCATGATCCTCGCCAGGCTATTGGGTCAGCTTGAAGGCTGGCGCGACGCATCGCCGCAACTGCGGACTTTCGTCGCCGAAGGGCTCGTCCACCGCCTGGAAATCTCCGAAGAACAGGCCATCCTGCCACCCAGCAAACACCCGTTGATGCAAAAAGCCATGGAAATCGCCCTGCGCGCCGAAGAGCTTTCGCTGGACGGGGCCCGCGACCTGATCGCATCGAACCTGCTGGTTCCGCCGCTGGAGGACGCCGAAGGGACGCAACGGCCCCGCCCGGGAACTGAAGACCTGGCGCGGATCGTAGTCGCAGCCGCGGACAATGTGGCCTCCTCGTACAACACGGAAATCAACCAGCTGCCGCTGACACCTGACGAGGCCCGGCATCCCCGGGAGACAAAGTCGCATTCCGCCGCGGTGACGCCCCAGAGCGCAACGCTTCACGCCGCGACCGACATGGAAACGGCGCTGGACGCCCTGCCACATACATTGGTGGGCGCGGAGGGTCACTATCTGACAGTGACCGGCATGCTGATGACACTGTACGAAAAGTCCCCCGCGCCCTTCGAACTCATCTTCATGCACCCCGCGGTCGCCAGGAACCTGGCGTCCATCATCTTTGATCCCGCGGTCCAGAAACAGCTGAACCTGACCAGCGAGCAGCACCGGGCCGCCAACGCCGGCTTCGCGCCCGGCATGCAGCTGCTGCTGAACAACGTGGCCCGCTACGAGAAGTGCCTTGCCAGTGGACTGGCCGAAACGCCCGACTGGGACGCCATACCGATTTGGGCCGTGGTCGGTTTCATCGAGCAGCAGCAGGCGCAGCCGATCGACAGCAAGCACGGGCCTGTGCCCGACACGCTTGACACGCATGACGCCGAAGACGACGGCGAGCCGGCATCCGTCGAAAGCAGCGACGAGCCTGCGCGATCCATTCCGGCGCAGTCCACCCCCGTGCCGCGCAACACTTTGAAACCACCGCACGAACCCCGCACGGACTCCGCGCGCGAACCGGGCGACCTCCCGCCGGGCGTGCGGCCGCTCAATGAAAAGGGGGGCCGGGGCGTCACGACCGGCCGCCGCCCTCAGCGACACACGTCACACCACGACATTTCCAAGAACCGGTCGGTCCCGCGCAAGCTGCAGCTGCTGGCCGGAGCGAAGGGGAAAAAATGGCAGTCCAGGCTGGCCCGCGCGGCCAGCAAGGCCCTGCAGAAGGCCCGCAACCAGAAAGCCGCGCAATCCACGCGGTTCGGACTGCCGCGCCAGTACTAGCGCCTGTCCACCCGGCGTCGGGCCGCGACCGTCAGCGGCCGAACAGGCCCTTGAGCCCCTCGCCCAGCCGGTCGCCCAGCTTGGCACCCGCCCCGGTGCCGGCACCGGGCATCAGCGCCGTGCCCACGGCCGCGCCCAGCAGCGCGCCGCGCGAGAGCGACACCTGTGGCGCGTCCAGGGTGCCGCCCACCTCCAGCGGCACACCCACGGCCATGTTCACCACGCGGCTGGCGGCGCCGGCGTTCAGGTCCACCGAAATGCGCCCGCTCAAGGCGCGCTGCGCCGACACCGCCACATGGCCGCTGGTGGCCAGCACGCCTGAGCTGGCCGCCAGGTTGTCCAGTTGCGCGGCACGCCCCTGCGTGCGGATCTGGCCCGACAGCACGTCCAGCGGGGTCTGCCCGCCGCGGTGGGTGCCCACGGTGCGCACCGCCTGCGCCAGATCCACCCCGTGCAGGACTGCGCCGCGCACATTGAATGTGGTCTGGGTCTGCACGGTGTCGGCCAGCGCACCCGCGCCCGGCCGTGCCGACAGCGTGGTTGCAGCGTCGAGCTTGCCCGACAGCGGCACCGGGGCACCCGGCGCGGTGGCCAGCAGCGCCGCGACCTCGACGTCGGTCGTCTGCAGCCGCCCCTGCAGCAACGGCGGCACACCGGCCCCCGGCGAGGCCAGCGTCACGGTCCCCCGCACGGTGCCGCCCCCCACGTCGGCGCGCAGGTCCCAGCGCTGCGGGTCGGCAGGCTCGCGCGCCAAGGCCAGGCGCGCACCTTCCAGGCGGCCCTGGCGCACGGACAGCTTCACTTCGCCGGGCAGGCCATCGCTGTCCAGCCAGGCGCTGGCATCCACGGTGGTGGCGATGCCGCGGGTGTCGATCCAGCGCATGCCCTGCAACAGCGTGCGCCGCGGCAGCGCCACGGCATCGCCGGTGCCGCCAGCCGGTTTGCCCTGCTGCGGGGGCTTCTTGCGGTTCAATGCCGCCAGCAGCGCGTCAATACCCTGCTGCGGCAGCACCGCGTCGTGCACCACCAGCGTTGCCACCTCCAGACGGCCGGCCAGCAGCGCAGCCCAGGCCGGGCGGGCCTGCACATTCGCCAGGGTCAGTGGCGGTCGCGTACCCACCTGCACGGCCTGTAGCGACACCGCAGGCAGGGGCCACAGGTCAACGCCCACCTGGCCCAGGCTGACCGGCACGCCCAGCGCAGCGCTTGCGCCCGCCTGCGCCCGCGCCCGCACACCGTCGCCCCGCAACCAGTGCTGCAGGGCCAGCACCACCAGCACCAGCGCCAGCAGCAACACCGCTGCCAGCACCGCACCCACTTTCAGCCATTTGCCCACCGCATCCCCCTGCCATGCAAGAAATTGCGCGCAAGGCTAGCATGCGCGATGGCCTGCAACGCCAGACATCTGTCCCATCCAAGGAAATTCCATGAAGCTTTATTACTCCCCCGGCGCCTGTTCGCTGTCACCCCACATCGCCCTGCGCGAAGCCGGCATTGCCTTCGAGCCCGTCAAGGCCCCCACCAAGACCCACCAGTTGGATGACGGCACCGATTACTACACAATCAACCCGCTGGGCTACGTGCCCCTGCTGGAGCTGGACGACGGCACCCGCCTGCGCGAAGGCCCGGCCATCGTGCAGTACATCGCCGACCTGGCCCCCACCAAAAACCTGGCCCCGGCCAACGGCACGCTGGCGCGTTACCGCCTGCAGGAATGGCTGACCTTCATCGGCATGGAAATCCACCGCAGCTTCGGCCCGCTGTTCAACCCGGCCTCGACCGACGAGGTCAAGGCCGCGTCGCGCGACAAGCTGGCCGGTCGCCTGAAGTGGGTGGACGGCGAGCTGGCCGGCAGGCAATATTTGCTGGGTGACCACTTCAGCGTGGCCGACGGCTACCTGTTCACCACCACCAACTGGGCCAGGCCCACAGGCGTGGACCTGTCGGGTTTTGCCAACCTGCTGGCGTACCGTGAACGCGTGGGCGCCCGACCGGCCGTGCAGGAAGCCATGCGGGCGGAAGGACTGATGAAGTAAACCGCTGCGGGGGCTGTCAGGCCAGCGGCTTTTGCCGCCAGGCCAGCAGCGCCCCGACCCACAGCGCCAGCGCCGAAAACACCAGCCCCTTTTCCAGCCCGGCCAATCCACCGGGCCCGTCGGCGATCCAGCCCACCACCGTGGGCCCCACGATCTGCCCGGCGGCAAACACAATGGTGAAGGCACTGATGCCTGCCGCCCACTGCGCGGGCGGCAGGTTGTGCCGCACCAGCGCGGTGGTGGACGCCACCACCGACAGGAACACGGCGCCGAACACAACCCCCGACAACAGCACCAGCGGCCAGGCCGCCGTCAGCGCGGGCAGCACCGTGGCGCAGCCCAGCAGCGCATTCAGCGTGGCCAGCGCGCCGCCGCCTTTGGCGCGGTCCAGCAGGCCCGCCCAGATGCGCGACGACGCCACCACCGCCGCGCCCAGCAGCGCATAGAACAGCGTGACGGCACCCGGCCCCACGCCCTGCTCGCGCAGCAGCGCAATCACGAACGTCATGTAGCCGATGTAGCCCACGCCAAACATCGCGTAGCCCGCCAGGCCCGGCGCAAACGCGCGCCAGGTGAAACGCAGCGCCCCACCATTTCCCGCTGCAGCAGCGGCGGGCGGCGCCAGCGCCTGCAACACCCGCGCCGGCCAGACCAACACGGCCGTGGCCGCAAAGCAGGCCGCCGCCAGCGCCCACCAGGCCCAGACCCAGCCGTGCGGCGCCTGGGCCGCGGCCTGCAGCATGGCCGGCACCAGCAGCGCCGACAGCACAATGCCCAGACCCGTGCCGCCGTAGTACAGGCCCAGCAGCAGGCCCATGCGCTGCGGCTGCTGGGCCCCCAGGCGCGCGGCCAGCAGGCCGCCGGCAATGAACACAAAAGCGCTGGCCACGCCCGCCAGCAGCCGCTGCACCAGCAGCGCCGCGGCATCGGTGAAAAACCCGCTCAGCCCCATGAACACACTGGCCAGCAGCGCGCCGCCCACCAGCACGGCAGACGGCCCGTGGCGCGCCATGAGACGCGGCGTGACCAGGGCGCCCAGCAGGTAACCCAGGGCGTTGGCCGTGTTCATGGCACCGGCCAGGGTGTAGTTCCAGCCCAGGTCTGCGCGCATGGGCGGCAGCAGCAGGCCATACGCAAAGCGCGTGACACCCAGCGACACCGCCGCACCCAGCGACAGCGCCACCGCAAGACCCAGCAATGAACGGGACATTGATCTACCTTAAATGCAGCGAACGTGCTGGCCGCAAGGCCTTTGAGACCCGGATAACCTTCGCCACAGTATCCACACACCGGAGTATTGCCGCATGGCTTCCCTGTTTGACCCCCTGCAAGTGGGCGCAATGCGCCTGCCCAACCGCATCGTCATGGCACCGCTCACCCGCAATCGCGCGCCGGGCGCCATTCCCACGCCGTTGATGGCCGAGTACTACCGCCAGCGCGCCAGCGCCGGCCTGCTCATCACGGAAGCCACGGCCATCAGCCACCAGGGCCAGGGCTACGCCGACGTGCCCGGCCTGTACGGCACCGAGCAGCTGGACGGCTGGAGGCAGGTGACCGACGCCGTGCATGCGGCGGGCGGGCGCATCGTGACCCAGCTGTGGCATGTGGGCCGCGTGTCGCATGTGGACCTGCAACCCGGCGGCGCGGCGCCCGTGGCGCCCTCGGCCATCGCGGCCCGTACCAAGACCTACCTCATCAAGGACGGCGTGGGCAGTTTTGTGGACACATCCGTGCCACGTGCGCTGGATGCGTCCGAACTGCCCGGCATCGTGCAGGACTACCGCCACGCCGCCCGCCACGCCGTAAGCACCGCCGGTTTTGACGGCGTGGAAGTGCATGGCGCCAACGGCTACCTGCTGGACCAGTTCCTGAAAAAGGGGGCCAACCAGCGCAGCGACGACTACGGTGGCAGCATCGAAAACCGCGCCCGCCTGCTGCTGGAAGTCATGCGCGCCGTGGCGGCAGAAGTCGGCGGCGATCGCACCGGCGTGCGGCTGTCACCCGTCACCCCGGCCAATGACGTGGTGACCGATGACGCACA
>CAZUJD010000057.1:11519-13481 GCA_964620025.1 uncultured Ramlibacter sp.
GGCAGCTCGCGCCGCTTCAGCTCGCCTACATCCACATCATCGAAGGCGCCACCGGCGGCCCGCGCGAGATCGCCGACCGGCCGTTCGACTACGGCGCGCTCAAGACTGCGTACCGCACCGCGGGCGGAAGCGGCGCCTGGATGGTCAACAACGGGTATGACAAGGCACTGGCCGAGCAATCGGTGGCGGCCGGCGCCGACCTGGTGGCCTTTGGCAAGCTGTACATCGCCAACCCCGACCTGGTGCGCCGCCTGCACGACAACGCACCGCTGAACGCGCCCGACAAGACCACCTTCTACGGCGGCGGTGCCAGGGGCTATACCGACTACCCGGCGCTGGCCTGAGCGGCTGCGCCGGCTCAGCCCACGCCGATGGGCGCGGGCGCCTTGAGCACGATGCGGGTGAACAGGCGGTCCCAGGCGGGGTCGCGTGCACCGGTGCTGGCCAGGGGGTCGCGGTGGGCCGTGAAAGCGGCGTCCAGCTCGGCCCAGTCCTGCGCCTCCAGTGACCGTTCGGCCGCGGGCAGGATCTGCTGCTCCTCGATCTGCATGTGCTCCAGGTAAAAGCCCACATAGCGTCCGGCAGCTTCGGCAAAGGCCACGCGGCGCGGCTCTCCCAGCAGTTCCCAGGCCAGCAGCAGGTGCTGCAGTTCGCGCACGGCCTGTTCGCCGCCCATGTGCTCGCGCTCCAGCCGGCCGATCACCGGCAACAGCGCCGGCACACGCCGCGCGACCTTGGGAAACAGCAGGTTGGATTCCTTGGGGTGGTGCAGCCGCTCGGGGTATTCGTCGATGTAGAACAGCATCGCCCGCACCACGTCAAAGAACCGCTCGGGTTCGTCGCCCGGCCCGCGCTCCAGCATGGCCATGAGCGAACGCAGCACGGCCGACACGGCGCGGTGCTCGTCCAGGATGATGCGGATGCTGTCGTGTGCCATGAAGCAAGCTTCCCATGCCGGCATGGCAGGTGGATTGATGTACATCAACGGCAGCGGAAGAAAGTGCCGCTTGTGCCTACACTGTGGCCATGCGCACTTTCACCACCTTCTGCCTGGCACTGATCACGGCCACCCCCGCCCTGGCCGGGCGGCCCCTGACGGTGGATGACGCCAGCGTCAATGACGCCGGCAACGGCCATGTGGAAACCTGGTACGCCCGCCAGGGCGGGCGCCTGCACACCTGGACGGTGGCCCCCGCCTACGCGCCCATTGACGGGCTGGAGCTGGGCGCGTCATTCACCCGCGACCGCACCACCCCGCAAAGCAGCGAAGCCGTGCAGGCCAAGTGGCGCATCACCCCGGTACAGGAGGCCGGCTGCAACGCCGGTGCCGTGCTGGGCGTGGGACATGCGCGCGGCGCGGGCCGCACCCCGTATGTCAACGGCCTGTTCACCTGCAACAGCCGCTGGGGTGCCACCCATTTCAATCTGGGCGCCAACCGCACCAGCGGCAACCCCACGCTGGGTACCTGGGGCCTGGCCCACGAACACATGTTCGGTGCGGTCACCGCCCATGTGGAGGCGTTCGGCCAGCGGCTGTCCAAACCCGCTTTCCAGGTGGGCGCCCGCGTGGACGTCGCCCGGGGCGTGCAGCTGGACGGCACCCTGGGCCGCAGCGACCGTGACACGCTGGTCAGCGTGGGTCTGAAGCTGTCGTTCTGACCGCCTGGTCCGGGCGCCAGCGCTTGAGCAGCAGCGCGTTGGTCATCACGCTCACGCTGCTCAGGGCCATGGCAGCACCCGCCACCACCGGGCTCAGGTAGCCCAGCGCTGCCAGCGGTATGCCGGCCACGTTGTAGGCAAAGGCCCAGAACAGGTTCTGGCGGATCTTCATGACGGTGCGGTGCGAGATGTCCAGCGCGCCGGCCACCAGGCCCACGTCGCCGCGCATCAGCGTCACGCCTGCGGCATGCATGGCCGCATCCGTGCCCGAGCCCATGGCGAAGCCGATGTCGGCGGCGGCCA
>CAZUJD010000058.1:0-13352 GCA_964620025.1 uncultured Ramlibacter sp.
ATCTGGCCCTTGGTGCGACGCCGGGGCTTGTACGGCAGGTACAGGTCTTCCAGTTCCTGCTTGGTGGGCGCAGCATCAATGGCAGCACGCAGGGCCGGGGTGAGTTTGCCCTGTTCCTCAATGCTCTTGAGCACGGCTTCGCGCCGCTCTTCGAGTTCTCGCAGGTAACCCAGCCGGTACTCCAGTTCGCGCAACTGGATATCGTCCAGCCCACCGGTGGCTTCCTTGCGGTAGCGGGCGATGAAGGGCACGGTGGCGCCGCCGTCGAGCAGTTGCACGGCGGCCGTCACCTGGTGAACCTGGACCCTGATTTCTGCGGCGATCTGGCCAATGATTTTCTGCATGCTGGAATGACGGGGAACAAACGGGGAATGCGGCAAAGGGCGCGAGTTTGCCACAGCGGCCCACAGCCATTCGGGATGATGGCTGACAGCGCCACCCCGGGATCCGCTTGCAAAATGAAACAAATAGTCAACCAAGGAGACCCGAATGCGCATCCGAATCATCCTGCTGCTGGCGGCCCTTTTGACCACCGCCGCCCTGGTGGCCCTGAATTGGCCCGAGTTTGTCCGTCCGACGCCGGTGAGTCTGGGGTTCACCATCGTGGAAATGCCATTGCCACTGCTGTTGCTGGTGGCCCTGCTCCTGGCATTGCTGGGGGGCATGGGCAACGCCGCATGGACAGGCGCGCGCCACGAACGCGAAATGAGCATGCACATGCGCGAGCTCCAGGCCCAGCGCAACCTGGCCGACAAGGCCGAAGCATCCCGTTTTACCGAACTGCGGCATTACCTGGACCTGCAGGTGTCCGAAGCGCGCCAGCGCGAAGCCGTGACGGCCGAGGCACTGCAGGCCACCCTGATCAAGGGCCAGCGTGACATGCAGGCCAGCGTGGAAGCCATGTCCAGCCGTCTGGCAGCGCAAATGGCACTGCTGCAGTCTCCCCTGTCGCAGACGGAACAAGCGGCTGTCCCCCACAGCATGTAAGACTGCAGCATCCGGCGCGACCCAGAGCATCGGGGTGTCGTCCCCTGGAGCACTGCCATGCGCCCTTGTGTCCCTGCCCTGTTGCTCGCCCTCCTGGCTGCACCGTCCCTGGCCTGCGAGGCCGTATCGCCTGCCACCATGACGCCGGTGCTCGAGCTTTACACCTCGGAAGGCTGCAGCTCCTGTCCGCCGGCAGACCGCTGGCTGTCAACGCTCAAGCCGGCCGCGGCCGCCGGACAGGTGGTCGTTCAGGCCTTTCATGTGGGCTATTGGGACTACATCGGCTGGATCGACCGGTTTGCCAGCCCTGCGCACACCGTACGCCAGCGGCACATCGCGGCAACCAACGGCTTGCGCAGCATCTACACGCCGCAGCTGGTGCGCGACGGGCAGGACTGGCGCGACCTTGCCAGGGCCGCTGTCCCCTCTGCTGTTTCAGCGCGCGCCGCCATCACCCTGCGCCGGCAGGGCCCGGACCTCTTTGAGGCTGAAGTCGCCCCCGCCGCCGGGCTGGCCGCCTGGTCGGCCTACTGGACCGTGACCGAACATGGACATGCCAGCAAGGTGAAGTCCGGCGAAAACGCCGGTGAATCCCTGCGGCACGATTTCGTGGTGCGCCAATACGTTCCGGCCGGTGACTACCGGGGCCCTGCGCGCCTGAAACTGCACACGCTGGCCCCCGATCCAGCCCACCGGCGCCAGGTGAACCTGGTGGTCGTGGAGCCACGTTCGGGCAGGACGCTGCAGGCCCTGAGCCTGGCCTGCGACAGCTGAGTCAGCCCGGCCCGTCAAACAGGCCGGGCTCGCGGCCGAAGCGCGCGCCCTCGGCCAGCAGCATGCGCAGCTTGGTGTCCACGCCGCCGGGGGCTGAAAAGCCGCCGCTGCGCGCACCGGCAGCCAGCACGCGATGGCACGGCACGACAGGGGCAAACGGGTTGTGGCCCAGGGCTTGCCCCACAGCGCGCGCGGCCCCTGGCTCCCCCAGGGCAGAAGCGACCTCGCCATACGTCAGGGTGCGGCCCGGCGCGATGGCCCGTGCCACGGCGTACACACGCTGGTGAAACGGCGGCACGCCGTCCATGTCCAGCGGCACATCCAGCAGGCTGTCGGTCTCGCCCTGCAACAGGTTTTGCACCCGCACCTGGATGGCCTGCACCCAGGGCGGCGCAGGCAGCTCGGCCAATCCGGCAAAGCGCTGCTGCATGCGCTGGCGGCTGCGCTGCAGGTCGATCTCCGGCAATTGCACGCCATTAAGCGCACTGGAGCCCCAGCTGATGCCGCATTCACCCAACACGGTTGAAAACAGCGCGAACCCCAGGGCCTGGGCCATGCCTGCCGCCCGTGTCAGCCCAGGATGCGCCGCAACAGGGCCAGGACCTGCTGCGGGTCGACGGGCTTGGAGATGAAGTCGTGGGCGCCGGCGGCCAGGCCCCGCGCACGCTCCTGCTCGTCTTCGTGGGCCGTCACAAACACCACGGGAATGCGACTGGTGGCCGGCAGGGCCTTGATCTGGCGGCAGGCCTCGTAGCCGTCCATGCCCTGCATCATCACGTCCATCAGCACCAGGTCAGGTGCCTGGGCGGTGCAAACCGAAACCGCCTGGGCTCCCGAGGTGGCCATCAGCACCTGGTAGTCGCGCGACAGCACCATGTGCAACATGCGGATGTTGACGGGCTGGTCGTCCACCACCAGGATGCGGTGGCGCCGCGCGCCCGCCTGAACGGCAGAGTCTTCGGGACGGTTGTCTTGCGTCATGCAGTTGTGCTGAAGTGGCGCGCCAACAGGGTCCGGCAAAGATCCGCAGCTTGCGCAAAGTCCAGTGTATCCATCGCCGCGGCCAGGGCCTGCAGATCTTCAGCGGGCAGATGGGTGATCCGGGGTTGCAGTGCTTCATGCAGTTGCATCGCGTCCATGTCCGAGGCTTCCAGGGCCGCAATCAGCCGGTGCAGCAGGTCCGCAGCCAGCCCGCTGTCCGGCGGCGCCGGCATGGCTGGTGCCGTTTCACCAGGCGGTGAATGCAGTTGTTCATCCAGGGCCGAGATGGCCCGCCGAACCCCGGCCTGCAACTGCAGGGCCCGCTCCTGGTCCGCCTTTGCATCACCGTGGCCCAGGCTGGATTCCGCCTCGCGGGCCTGCTCGGCCAGCCGCACGGCCCCCATGGTGGCCGCCTGGCCCTTGAGCGTGTGCAGCAGCGCAGCGGCCTCCTGCAGGGCGCCGGTCTGCACCCGGGCCGCCAGCTGGTCGGACAGGTTCACGATGTCCGTGCAGAACAAGGGCAGCATCTTGCGGTACAGCGCCTCGTTGCCGCCGAAACGCGCCACAGCGGCCTCAATATCCACCTCTTGCGCGTTGACACGCGCTGCCATGTCGCGGCTACCTGCTGCCGGCAAGCCCCCGGCCGCCCTGCCCGCGTGACGCAGCAATGTGGCCACCAGGTCGCCGAGGTCAAATGGCTTGCCGACGTGGTCTGACATGCCGGCGGCCAGGCAATCATCCCGGTCGCTGGCCATGGCGTTCGCCGTCATGGCAATGATGGGCAGGTCGGCCAGGCCGTGTTCCTGACGCAGCTTGCGTGTGGCGGCGTAACCGTCCATCACCGGCATCTGCACATCCATCAACACCACGTCATGGGGCGGCTGCGCCGCCAGCACCTGCTGCACACCATCCAGCCCGTTGACCGCAATGTCCACGCTGGCCCCCTGGGAGACCAGCAGTTCGCGAGCCACCTGCTGGTTGTTGGCGTTGTCCTCCACCACCAGCAAACGCAGGCCCGCCAGCGGCAGCTGTGCGTCTGCACGATGGGACAAGGCGGCCTGCGGCGGCTGGCCCAGGGCCTCGGCCACGGCGTCAGCAAGCATCGACGCCGTGACGGGTTTGACCAGAAAGCCGTCCAGCAGGGCCCGGTCGTCGGCGCTGCGCTGCGCCAGCATGGCCCGACCGTGGGCCGTGACCATGACCAGCACCGGCGCGCCGCCCACGCCGGCCAGGCTGCGGATGCGCTGGCTGGTCTCCCAGCCGTCCATGCCGGGCATGCGCCAGTCGATGAACAGGGCGTCATGATGCAGCTGCGCGTCCGTGCTGGATGCGAGCAGGGCCAGCGCCTCTTCGCCGCTGGCGACGACGTCGGCCTGCCATCCCAGTGACTGCGCCATGCCGGCCAGCACTTCGCGGGCCACAGGGTTGTCGTCCACGATCAGGACGCGTTTGATCACCCGGGCACCGGCCGGTACCGGCGCCCGGCCCGGCAAAACAGGAAAGCTGAGCCGGAAATGAAACCGGCTGCCCTGCCCGGGTGCACTGTCCAGTTGCAATTCGCCGCCCATCAGGCTGACCAGCCGCTGGCAGATGGCCAGGCCCAGGCCTGTGCCACCATAGCGCCGGCTGGTCGAGGATTCGGCCTGGCTGAAACCCGTGAAGATGCGTGACTGGTGCTCCGGCGCAATGCCGATACCCGTGTCACGCACCGACAGGTCCAGCGTGACCTCGCCGTCCGTCCGGCCGGCCAGGCGTGCCTGGATCACCACTTCGCCGCTTTCGGTGAACTTGATGGCATTGCCGCCCAGGTTGATCAGCACCTGGCGCAGCCGCATGTCATCACCCAGCAATTGCGCAGGGATGGCCGGGTCCACATCGAACAGGACCTCCACATTCTTGGAGCCCACATTGGCTGACAGGATCACCGACAGATCGCGCAGCAGCTGGTCCAGGCTGAACGGGTGCGGGTCCAGTGTCATCTTGCCGGCTTCCACCTTGGAGAAATCCAGGATGTCGTTGAGCAGGCCCAGCAGCGAACGCGCAGCGCCCTCGGTCTTGGTGGTGTAGTCGAGCTGGCGTGTGTCCAGCTGCGTCGCCTTGAGCAGCGCGAGCATGCCCAGGATGGCATTCATGGGCGTGCGGATTTCGTGGCTCATGTTGGCCAGGAACTGGCTCTTGGCCAGGCTGGCCTGCAAGGCCACATCGCGCGCCTCCTTGATCTCGGTGATGTCCATCGCCAGCACGAAGAAGCCACGGACCTGGCCGGCATGGACGTCTGGAATGTAGTGAACCAGTGCAGTGACGTCCCTGCCCGCCTGATCGGTGTCCGGCCGTTCGAAATGCTGGGGTTCACCCCGCAGCGCACCCTTGATGGCCGGCTCCAGTTCTTCGTAGAGTGCCGGGCCGAATATTTCCTCCAGTGCATGACCCAGCAACTGGTCGCGGCTGCGCCGGGACCAGTCGCAGAAGCCGCGGTTGACGAATTTGCAGCGTAGATTCTTGTCCCAGTAGGCCACCCGTCCCGGAATGTTGTCGGTCACCACGCGCATCAGGTCTTCGCTGGCCTGCAGGGCTTCTTCGGCCCGCTTGCGGTCCGTGATGTCCACATAGGTGGTCACGAAGCCGCCGCCCGGCATGGGCGAGCCGCGTACCTCCAGGTGCGTGCCATTGGGACGGCGGCGCTCAAAGCGGTGCGGCTGCGGATGGCGCGCACGCTCGATGATGTCAAAGACCTGCGTCTCCACGTCTCCCTGGCCATACTCGCCGCGACGGGCGTTGAAACGGATGACATCCTCGAACTGCACTTCGCGACCCGCAAACAGCTCGTCCGGAAAGCCGAGCAGCGTGCGGAACTTGGTGTTGTGGGCCACCAGGCGCAGGCTGGCGTCAAAGACGCTCATGCCGCAGGGCAGGTTTTCCATGATGGTTTGCAACCGGGCATTGTTCAACCGCAGCTCTTCCTCCAGGTCGCGTCGCTGGGTCACGTCCTGCAGGATGCCGATCAGCCGTGTGGATCGCCCCGCCTCGGTTTCAACCCTGCCCACCGTGCGCAGCCAGCGGGAGCTGCCGTCGGGTGCGCCGACGAAAAGCTCCATGTCCCAGGGTTCGCCGGTACGGATGCAGTGCGCCGTGTTGCGCTCGATCAGCTCGCGCTGCTGCATGCCGAAAAAGCCCAGGAAGTCCTCCACGCTGGGTGAGGCGTCCTCTTCAATGCCGAAGATGTGCTTCATCTGCTGCGTGATGCGCAACGACCCGCTGGACAGGTCCACCTCCCAGCCACCGACACCGGCAATGCGCTCGGCCTGTTCCAGAAACGCCTCGTTGGCCACCAGCCGCTGCTGGTTTTGCTTGCGCTGGGTGATATCCAGCGCAATTTCAATGAAGCCGGTGACTTCACCCCGTGCATTTCGAAGGGGCTGGATTTCCGTCTCGACCCAATAGTCCGAGCCGTCCTTGCGCCGGTTCAGCAACTCGACCCGGGCGGCCTCGCCGGCCTGGATGGCGCGGTGCAAATGGGCCAGGGCTGTTCGGTCCACACGGGGGTGCCCGAGCAGTTCCGTGGCCGTCTTGCCCATGGCTTCCTCTGCGGTGTAGCCGGACATCCGCGTGAAGCCCTCGTTGATCCAGTTGATGCGCAGTTGCAGGTCCGTACCGAAGACGGCATTGGATGTGTGCTCCAGCACCTTGCCCATGCGCTGCAGGTCGGCCGTCATGTCACGCGCCATGCGTTCCGCACGCGCGCGACCATGGAGCAGCAGCCAGGCCAGGCTGGAAAGCAGCAGGCTGACCAGGGTGCCGGCCACCCCCACCCAGATTGGCCTGGAGCCGCCCGCCAGGTTCTCCAGCGGTTCGGCGCCGGCAACCTGCAAGGTCAGGCGGCGCCCCGCAACGCCCAGCGTCCGCTCGTCGCGGAACAAGCGGCCGCTGTAGCGGTTTGGATCGGGATCCTGCAACCGGGGGTCCACGTGCGTCTGCGAGTCAAAGAGCAGGCGACCCTCGGCGGCAGGGCCATCAAAAAGGCGGAAATCCACCTCGCCTGCCTGTGCGCGAACGGTGTCACGCAGGACTTCCGCGGCCACTATGGGCGCGTAAAGCACGCCCACCAGTACCAGTCGGCGCTTTTCTGGCGTGCGCGGGTCGGTTCCGGTCTGGTACACCGGTACAAACAGCAACCATCCAGCGCCCTGACGTTCATCCTGCACCAGCACGATGCGGCCGGTCAGGGCGGTCTCACCGGTGGTGACGGCCCGTTCAATGGCTTCGCGCCGGACCGCTTCGGCACCGACATCCAGGCCCCACGCAGCGAAATTGCGGGCCAGCGGTTCAATGTATTTGATGACATACAGGTCAGGCGCACTGCCTGAACTCTTGACCTTGAAATCCGGTGCACCGTCGGCTTGTTCGGCCTGAAGGAAGCTGTCCAGGTCACCGCGCCGCACGTTCTGGATGAATCCGAATCCCCGCACACCGGGAAACTCGGCGTCCATATTGCGCGCCAGAACATACTCCCTGAACTGGGCCCGCGTCCAGGGTGCGCCATGCGCAGCGTAGCCGGCGCGGGCCCCTTGCAGGCCCAGAGCAGTGCGCATGACTCTTTCCGCCACATCTTCAGCCAGGCGTTCGACATGGCCAGCGAACAGCGCCTGACCTTCTGCCAGCTGCGCGCGGCGCGCATTCATGACGGCAACCGCTGTGACGGCCAGCCCTGCCAGCAGCAGGATGGCCACGGCCCACTGCGCTTGGGCGTATGACCGTATCCGGAATGGTTTGGGCAGCGTCATGACAAGGGATTATGGATGGGAGTATCTCCCATCGATCACCCCCTTACGCCGGGGTCAGGCGGCGGCCTGTTTCAGGACGTAGCCGATCCGAGGGAAATGGACCCGCACCGTACCCGCACGCTCGTCGTCGCGCCGCAAGGTGTAGTGCGTGCGCGTGGCCGCCAACAACTCACCCTGCGTGCCCTCCGGACCAAAGCTTTCAGCGGTGACCACCACCTGGCTGCCCAGCGCAATGCCGTGGTCGTCCTGGAAGCTGCTGCCATGCAGCAGATCGGCGGGCGCCGTCGTGCCGGCGCACAACGCGATCGCGGCTTGCGGCGTCATGGTGCTGCTGGCGCCATGCCCGATGGCAGCCATGCGGTCCATCCAGGCCAGCACCGCCGGCGTGGCTTCCAGGATACCGGCCATGCAGGAGGTCTGCGTACGGGTGAACCACAGCGGGTGGTATGCGGCAAAGTCGGCCACGCAGGGAGCGTCACCCAGCAGGTAAGCGTGGTCGTCGAGCATGTGGGACAGCCGGCGCAGGTAGCCCCTGTAGGCAGATGTCGCGTCGCCCAGCGGCATGCGCGGCATGCCCACGCGCATCTTGGTCCGGTCTTCGCCAAAGGCCTTGGCCAGAGCGCCCCACTGTTCAATGGGTGCATCCGGGCTGCCACCGAACATCTGGGCCGTGCCGCGGGGCGAAAAGTTGTACGCCATGGCAGCCCAGAACAGCTTTTCATCGGCCCATTGCGCGACCAGGCGCGACAGGCCCTTGAGCCCGGCAGGAAACAATGCCGGTTCGGGTTGTACGTGTTCAAGCACCTCACAGATCAGGGCGGTGTCGCAGTAGATGTCACTGCCCACCTGCAGGAACGGCGTTCTGCGGTAGCCGCCAGTCAGGGCCACCACGTCGGGCTTGGGGCTGATGCGCGGCACATCCACGGATTTCCAGGCCAGCTTCTTGGCGCCCAGGATCAGGCGGACTTTTTCGGAGAACGGCGAAGTCGCGTAGTGGTGGAGGATGAGGTCGGCCATGGTGAGGTCTTTCAGCGCGGCATGGCGCGGTGGATCAGTGAGTCAAAGTCGGTGCGGTCACCCAGGGTGCCAAAGGCATGGCCCCAGTCACTGCCCAGGCGGGAATCGCAGAATGCGGCAAAGACGGCAGCCGGCGCCGACTGGTACAGCAGCGCAGCCTGCACAGCCAGCGCCACGTCCTGTGCCAGGCGGCGCGCCTGCATTTCGGTGGCCATTTCTTCCACCCGGGTTGGCAGCGCTGCAGCCAGCCGGTCCAGGGCCGGGTGGGCGCCTTTGGCGGGCGCCAGTTCTTGCGCCAGTGCCGCAGCCGCGTCGGCCTTGCGCAGGGCACGCAACAGGTCGATGGCCATGATGTTGCCGGCCCCTTCCCAGATGGAGTTCAGCGGCATTTCGCGGTAGATGCGGGCCATGATGCCCTGGCCGCCCTCTTCTACATAGCCGTTGCCGCCCAGGCATTCCATGGCTTCCTGCGCAAAGTGGCTGCCGCGTTTGCAGATCCAGAACTTGGCGACCGGTGTCAGCAGCCGGGCCATGGTTTTTTCGTGTTCGTCGTGCAGTTGGTCAAAGGCACGGGCCAGGCGCAGGGCCAGGGCCGTAGCGGCTTCGGACTCCAGCGCCAGATCGGCCAGCACGTTGCGCATCAGCGGCTGGCTGACCAGCGGCTTGCCAAAAGCCTGGCGCTGTGTGGTGTGGTTCAGCGCAATGGACAGCGCCTGGCGCATCAGGCCGCTGGTCCCCAGGGCGCAGTCCAGCCGCGTCATGGTGCCCATCTCCAGGATCTGCGGTATGCCGCGGCCCTCGTCACCCACCAGCCAGGCGGCCGCACCGTGGAACTCGACTTCGGAGCTGGCGTTGGCCTTGTTGCCCAGCTTGTCTTTCAGCCGCTGGATATGGATGGCATTCATCGTGCCATCCGGCAACACGCGTGGCAGGAACAGGCAACTGAGACCGGATGCCGTTTGCGCCAGCACCAGGAAGGCATCGCACATCGGGGCCGAGAAAAACCATTTGTGCCCGGTGACTGAGTAGCGCTGGCCCCACGCATCGCTGCAGGCCGGTTCGGCGCGGGTCGTGTTGGCCCGCACATCACTGCCGCCCTGCTTTTCAGTCATGCCCATGCCCATGGTCAGGCCGGCTTTGTGGCTGTACAGCTTGAGCGCCGGATCATAAGCGCGGCTGGCCAGGCCCGGCCCCCAGTCGCGATGGATCGCTGCGTTGCTGCGCAGTGCGGGCGTGACCGCATAGGTCATGGAGATGGGACACAGGATGGACGGCTCCAGCTCGGTAAACAGCATGAAACCGGCCGCGCGATGTACGTGCGGGCTGGTGCCGCCGGCCCAAGGCGTGCCGTGCAACCCGTTGCCGGTGGCCAGTTCCATCAAGGCGTGGTAGCTGGGGTGGAACTCCACCTGGTCCACGCGGCGGCCAAAGCGGTCATGCGTGCGCAGTTCGGGGGCATGGGTATTGGCCAGCCGTGCATGTGTCTGCATGGCGTCGCTGCCCAGCTGTTCACCCAGCCATGCGAGCCCGACCGTGTCCAGCTGCGGCGCGTTGAACTTCAGTGCATCCTGCAGCGCACGGTTGCCGGTGAACAGGTTGTAGCTTGTCAGCGGCTCGGGCTGGTTGAAAACTTCGTGGGTTGGCTGCATTCGGGCTTTGTCTCCTTCTTCTCTCGCTGGCTTCGTGTCAGGTGGTGGCCGGCGGGGGCTCAGACCCGTGAAACGTTGAAGGGAGTCCGCGCACGCCTTTGCCCCAAGCTGCCATGCGCATAACGCAGCGCAGACACCGTCCAGCCTAGATGAGCTTCACAAGCTGCTTGCCGAAGTTTCTGCCTTTGAGAAGACCGAGAAAGGCCTCAGGCGCAGACTCAAGCCCCTGGGAGACCGATTCCCGCGGGCGCAGCTTTCCGGTACCAACGAGCGTACCCAGCTCTTTGAGGGCCTCGGGCCACACCTCCATGTGCTCGCTGACGATGAAGCCCTGGATCATCAGGCGCTGGGTCAGGATCAGCTGGGGGTAAGCCATGGGCAGGGGCTGGCCGTCATAGCCGGCGATCATGCCGCACAGCGCAATGCGGCCGAAGGCGTTCATGCGCGACAGCACGGCGTCCAGGATGGTGCCACCCACATTCTCGAAATAGCCGTCGATGCCGTCCGGGCAGGCCGCCTTCAGTGCCCTGGACAGCGACGCCGTGTCACTGTGTTCGCGGTAGTCAATGCAGGCATCAAACCCCAGTTCGTCGGTCGCGTACCTGCACTTGTCAGGGCCGCCTGCGATGCCGACGGCGCGCAGGCCGCGCGCCTTGGCCAGCGCACCGAAGGCGCTGCCCACCGCGCCGGTGGCGGCGCTGACCACCACCGTCTGGCCCGGCTTGGCGTCAATGATCTTCACCAGGCCATACCAGGCGGTCACGCCGGGCATGCCCACCGCCCCCAGGTAGTGGCTCAGCGGCACATGGGTGGTGTCCACCTTGCGCAGCGCGCCGGGCTGATCCACATTGACCACGCTGTACTCCTGCCAGCCGCCCATGCCCACCACCTTGTCGCCCGCGGCGTACTTGGGCGATTTGCTTTCGACGACCTCACCCGCCGTGCCGCCCTGCATCACCTGGCCCAGCGGCTGGGGCTGGGCATAGCTCTTGGCGTCGTTCATGCGCCCGCGCATGTACGGGTCCAGGCTCATGAAATGGTGACGCACCAGCACCTGGCCGTCGGCCAGCGCCGGGGTGTCGGTGGTGACGAGCTTGAAGTTGCTGGCGGTGGCTTCGCCCGTGGGGCGGTTGTCCAGCAGCCATTGCCTGTTTTGTGGCATGGGTAGTTCCTTGGGATATCAGTCGGTGGAAATGACGTTCAGCGGGTTGGCGCTTTTGGGGCCGGTCGGCAGGCTCTTGACGTACTTGAACGTGCCGGTGGCGTGGGCGCAGGCCCTGCCCTGCTCGTCAAAAATGGTGCCCTCGGTGAAGGCCATGGTGGCGGTGCGGTGCATCAGCCGGCCTTTGCCTGTGAGCTTGCCGCGCGCGGGCTGCATGAAGCTCGTCTTCATCTCGATGGTCACCGCGCCCATGTCCTGCTGCACGCTGCGCGCGGCCAGGGCCATCACCACGTCCAGCAGTGTCATGCAGGCGCCGCCGTGCGTCACGCCAAAGGAGTTCAGGTGCTCGGGCCTGGGCTCGTAGTCGATCTGCGATTGCCCGCCTTCAAACACCATCAGGTCAAAGCCCAGGTGGCTGACGAACGGAATCTCAACGCCGAATTTCATGAATGCCCGGCACCGGGCCGCTCCAAGCCGGGCACGGCCCCTTCGGGGGGCAGCGCAATACACGAAGTGACAAGCGTGGGGGTCATGTCAGCCCCCGGTCACGACGCTGACACCGCCATCTACCGCGAGCCATTGGCCGGTGATGTGCTTGCCAGCGTCCGACGCATAAAGCAGCGTGATGCCTTTCAGGTCTTCGTCATCGCCCAGGCGGCGCAGCGGTGCGTGGGCGGCCAGCTTGTCTTCCCCAAGCGCCTTGAGGGTGCCCACGGTCATCTTGCTGGGGAAAAAGCCCGGGCAGATGGCATTGACGGTGATGTTGTACTTGCCCCATTCGCAGCCCAGGGCGCGGGTGAAGTTGATGACCGCCCCCTTGGACGTGTTGTAGGCAATGGTCTGCATCTCGGGCGGGTTGCCGCCCAGGCCGGCAATGCTGGCGATGTTGATGATGCGTCCGCTTTTGCGCGCAATCATGCTGCGCTTGGCGATGTGCTGGCTCAGGATGAAATAGCCGCGCACGTTCAGGTTCATCACCTTGTCCCAGGCGGGCACCGGGTGGTCTTCGGCCGGTGCACCCCAGGCGGCGCCGGCATTGTTGATCAGAATGTCCACATCGCCCATGCGCTCCAGGGTCTGGTCGGCCAGGCGGCGGATGTCTTCCTCGTTGGCGCAGTCAGCGGCAATCCAGCGGGCATCCATGCCGGCAGCCTGCAGTTCGGCCGCGGCCTCTTCCAGGTCTTCAGCCTTGCGCGAGCTGAGCATGATCCTTGCGCCGGCTTCGCCCAGGGCCCGGGCCATCTGCAGGCCAAGCCCCCGGGAGCCGCCGGTGACCAGCGCGGTCTTGCCGCTCAGGTCGAACAGTTGTTGTACGGTACGGGTCATGTGTTGTGTCCTTGTCAGGGTTGGTCCAGTTTCAGCCGTGAGCGCACCCAGATCAGCACGGCGCCGGCCCCCGCCAGCACCAAGCCTCCCAGGGCCAGCGCATCGCCCCAGCCACGGTCGGCACGACGAAGTGCCAGGCCCAGCACCAGGGTGAGCAGACCGCCGTAAATCAGCACCCAGACCCAGGCTTCGATGCGGGCGAGCGTCCGGGCGGACGCCATCAGAAGGCGTCCTCGGCAAGCGTGGCGCAGGTGGCGTCGCGTGTTTGCACAACGGCCAGCCAGGCGCCGATCTTGGGCAGTTCGTAGTTGAAAAAGTAGCGCATGGCTGCGAGTTTGCCCTGATTTGCCGGCTGCGTGTCAGCCGGTACGGCCAGGGCCACATCCAGCCAGATCCAGGCCAGCACCATGTGGCCGAATGCCTGCATGTAGGGGACGGCATTGGCCAGGGCCTCGGCGGGTTCGCCCGTGGCCCAGGCGGCCTTGGTTGCGGCACCCACCTGCTGCAGGGCCTGGCCCAGCGCATTGGCCTGGGCGGCCAGTGCGGGTTGCTGGATGGCGCGCTCAATGGTGGCGTTGATGCGGCCAGCCAGCAGCATCAGGCCCTTGCCGCCTTCCATCAGCACCTTGCGGCCCAGCAGGTCGGTGGCCTGTATGCCGTGTGTGCCCTCGTGGA
>CAZUJD010000059.1:0-13293 GCA_964620025.1 uncultured Ramlibacter sp.
GACCCCTATGCGTCGCTGAACCCGCGCATGCGCGCCGTGGACATCGTGGCCGAGCCGCTGGTGAACTACGGCCTGGGTGATGCCGCCCAGCGCAGCGAGCGTGCCCGCGAACTGCTGGAGCGCGTGAGCCTGCCCCCGGCCATGCACCGGCGCTACGCGCACGAGTTCTCTGGCGGCCAGCGCCAGCGGCTGGGACTGGCACGCGCCCTGGCGCTGGACCCGGCACTGATCGTGGCCGACGAGCCGGTCTCGGCGCTGGACGTGTCGGTGCAGGCGCAGATCCTGAACCTGCTCATGGACCTGCAGCGCGAACGCGGCATGGCGTACCTGTTCGTGAGCCATGACCTGGGCGTGGTCGAGTACATCGCCGACACGGTTGCGGTGATGTACCTGGGACGCATCGTCGAGCAGGCGCCTCGCCGCGCGTTCTTCGCGCAGCCGCGTCACCCCTATGCGCAGGCGCTGCTGCGCTCTGTGCCGTCGATGGATCCGCGCCAGCGGCGCCAGCACATGCTGCTTCAGGGCGACGTGCCCAGCGCTGCCGCACTGCCTTCGGGTTGCCGGTTCCGCACCCGCTGCCCGCTGGCAGAGCCGCGCTGCGCCGCACAGGAGCCGGTGCTGGCGGAAGCCGCCCCCGACCATTTCGTTGCCTGCCACGTCGTCGCCGACGCGGCCGGCTTGCCCGCCACCCCGCCCCAGAGCGGGACCTCATCACCACAGGAGACCCAGAGATGTTGAAGACTTACCGCCTGCAACCCGGCGCGCGGCGCCTGCTCGCTCTTGCCGTTCTTTGCGCCGCCGGCGCCAGTGCGCTGGCGCAGACCACGACGCTGCGCGTGCGCCCGTTCGGTGACCTCAAGGCCATCGACCCGATCGTCAACTCCGACTACATGGCGCGCAACCACGGCTACATGGTGTACGACACCCTGTTCGCGCTGGACGAAAAGCTGCAGGTCAAGCCGCAAATGCTGGAGCGCCACACCGTGAGCGCCGACAACCTCGTCTACACCTTCACGCTGCGCGAGGGCCTGAAATGGCACGACGGCGCCCCGGTCACCGCGGCCGACGTGGTGGCATCGCTGCAGCGCTGGGGCCAGCGCGACGGCATGGGCCAGCTGCTGATGGCGCGCACCGCCGAACTGGTCGCAGTGGACACCCGCACCGCCCGGCTGAAGCTCAAGGAGCCCTGGGGGCTGGTGATCGACGCCCTGGGCAAACCCAGCTCGCAGGTGCCCTTCATCATGCCCGAGCGCCTGGCGCGCACGCCCGCCACGCAGGCCATCAACGACCCGACCGGCTCCGGCCCGTTCATCATGAAGAAGGACGAATGGGTGCCCGGCTCCAAGATCGTCTACGTGAAAAACCCGGCCTACGTGCCGCGCAACGAGCCGCCGTCGGGCCTGGCCGGGGGCAAGCGCGCCAACGTGGACCGCGTGGAATGGCTGTACATGCCCGACCCGCAGACAGCCGCCAACGCAGTGCGCTCGGGCGAGCTGGACATCTTCGAGGAAGTGCCGGCCGACATGCTCAAGGACATGGCCAAAAACCCGAACGTGCGCGTCACTCCGCAGGACTCGCTGGGCGTGCAGGCTGTTTTCCGCATGAACTCCCTCCAGCCGCCGTTTGACAACCCCAAGGTGCGCCAGGCCGTGCTGCACATGATCGACCAGGAAATGTTCATGCGCGCCGCGGTGGACGACCCCACGCTGTACACCGTGTGCGCCTCGTTCTACATGTGCACCTCGGGCAACTACACCAACGCAGGCTGGCCCAAGCCCGACCTGGCCCAGGCGCGCCAGCTGCTCAAGGACAGCGGCTACAAGGGCGAACCGGTCGTCGTCCTGCACGGCAACGAAGGGCTGACCAACGTGCTGAGCCTGGTGGCCGAGCAGGTGATGCGCGACGTGGGCTTCAAGGTGGACGCGCAAAGCATGGACTGGGGCACGCTCACCGCGCGCCGCACCAGCAAGAACCCGCCGTCGCAGGGTGGCTGGTCGCTGTTCATCTCGGCCCCCACGGGCGCTGACATGATGGACCCGCTGGGCCACAACGCCATGCGCTCCAACTGCGAAAAGGCCTGGTTCGGCTGGCCGTGCGACGAGCAGATCGAGAAGCTGCGGGCCGAATACGCCAACACCGCCGACGCGGCCCGCCGCAAGGAGATCGCGCGCAACACGCAGCTGCGCGCGCTGCAGACACTGCCCTATGTGCCGCTGGGGCAGATGTACCTGGTGCGCGCCCATTCGGCCAAGCTCAGCGGCATCCTGAACGCGGCGATTCCGGTGTACTGGAACATCCGCAAGGCCCCCTGACCACAAGGCGGCGACACCGACATGCTCAAAGCCCTGGACCCCCTGCTCGGCCCGGACCTGCTGCACGCGCTCGCGTCCATGGGCCATGGCGACGAAATTGCCGTGGTGGATGCGAACTTTCCGGCGGCGCGCTGCGCGCAGCGCCTCGTGCGCATGCCCGGCGTCAGCGCGCCGCGCGCGCTCGCCGCGGTGCTTTCGGTGCTGCCGCTGGACGATTTTGTTGCCACACCGCTGGCCACCATGGCCGTGGTCGGCCGACCCGACGAGGTGCCCGAGGCCGTGCGCGAGTTCACCGAGCTGGCGCGAAGCGGCAGCGGCGACGCCACGTTGGCGCCGGCGGCACTGGAGCGCGAGGCGTTCTACGCCCGTGCCAGCGCCGCGTACGCCATCGTGCAGACCGGCGAAACCCGGCTGTACGGCAACGCGCTCCTGCGCAAGGGTGTGGTGCGTCCCGCATGAAAGCCGGCGCCGCCTTCTGGGACCGCCTGCGCGGCACGGCCGGGCTGGCACTGGGCGGCGCGCCGCTGGGCAACCTGTACGCGCCACTCAGCGACGCGCAGGCCGAGGCCACGGTGCGCCGTGCCTGGTCGCTGGGCTTGCGCTACTTCGACACGGCCCCGCACTACGGCCAGGGCCTGAGCGAGCGCCGCCTGGGCCGTGCGCTGGCGGGCCGGCCGCGCGACGACTACGTGCTGTCCAGCAAGGTCGGCCGCCTGCTCGAGCCCGACGAGCGGGCCGCGAGCGACCACGCGGGCTATGTCGGCACCCTGCCGTTTCGCACCCGCATCGACTACAGTGCCGACGGCGCGCTGCGCTCCATCGAGGACAGCCTGGCGCGGCTGGGCCTGGCGCGCATCGACATTGCCTACATCCATGACATCGACGTGCGCAGCCACGGTGCTGACCAGCCCCGCCGCTTTCGCGAGGCGATGCAGGGCGCCTACCCCGCACTGGAACGCCTGCGCAGCCAGGGCGTGGTGCGTGCCATCGGGTTGGGCGTGAACGAGTGGGAGGTTTGCCGCGACGCGCTCGCCCACGGCGACTTCGACAGCTTCATGCTCGCCGGCCGCTACACGCTGCTGGACCAGTCGGCGCGCGCCTTGATGCCGGCTTGCGCGGCGCGTGGCGTGCGGCTGGTGCTGGCCGGCGTCTACAACTCGGGCATCCTGGCCAGTGGCAGCGTGGCGCAGGCGCGCTTTGACTATTCGCCCGCCGACGCCGCCATGCTGGCGCGGGTGCGCCGGATCGAAGCCATTTGCGCCGGATTCGGCGTACCGCTGCGCGCGGCGGCATTGCAGTTCGCGGCGGCGGCGCCAGGGCTGGCGGCGCTGGTGGTGGGCAGCCGCTCGCCCGCCGAGATTGACGACAGTGTCCAGCTGCTGCGCCATCCGATCCCGCCCGCGTTGTGGGAGGCGCTGCGCGACGCGCGATTGCTCGCGCCGGACTGAGCCATGTACATCGACGCCCACCAGCACTACTGGCAGCCGCGCCACGCAGATTACGGCTGGCTGCAACCCACGCCCGCCCTGGCGCCGATCTGCCGCGACTTTGGTCCGGCCGACCTGGCACCACTGCGCGCTGCCGCGGGGGTGACGGGCACCGTTCTCGTGCAGGCGGCGCCCAGCGAGGCCGAAACCTGGCGCCTGCTGGACCTGGCGCGCGAACCGGCGCACGCGGTGCTGGGCGTGGTGGGCTGGTGCGACCTGTCGGCCGCCGACGCACCGCAGCGCATCGCCCGGCTGGCCGGCGAGCCGCTGCTCAAGGGCCTGCGTCCGATGCTGCAGGACATCGCCGACACCCGCTGGATCCTGCAGCCCGCCCTGACGCCGGCGATCAACGCGATGCAGGCACACGGCCTGCGACTGGATGCGCTGGTCAAGCCGGTGCACCTGGATCCGCTGCTGGCCTTCGTCACGTGCCACCCCGCCCTGCCCGTGGTGGTGGACCACGGCGCCAAGCCGGACATCGCCGGCGGCCAGCTGGACACATGGGCGCGCGGCATCGCGGCACTGGCACGCCAGCCGCACGTGCACTGCAAGCTCTCGGGCCTGCCGGGCGAAGCCGGCCCGCACTGGAACGCTGACACCCTGCGCCCCTGGGTAAACCACTTGCTGGACGTGTTCGGCCCCGCGCGCCTGCTGTGGGGCAGCGACTGGCCTGTGCTCAACCTCGCGGGTGGCTACGAGCGCTGGTGCGAGGCCACCGAAGCCTTGCTCGCGCACTGCACCAGCGCCGAGCGCGCCGCCATCCTGGGCGGCAACGCGACCCGCTTTTACGGACTGGAACCCAAGACATGCGAATCGACCGCGGTGTCACGCTGACCCTGCCCGATGGCTGCCAGCTGGTGGCCGACATTTACCGCCCCGACACCCAACAGCGCGTGCCGGCCGTGCTGGAGCGCACCCCCTATGACCGGGGCCGCTGCAACCAGGCAGAGATTCCACCCGGCGGCGACGTGCCCCGCAGCCGCGAGGAGATGGCTGAAGCCTTCGTCGCCCGCGGCTATGCGCTGGTCGTGCAGGACTGCCGTGGCACCGGCCAGTCCACCGGCGAATTCGAGAAATACGTCAACGAAGCCGTGGACGGCCTGCACACCCAGGCCTGGCTGGCCGCGCAGCCCTGGTGCGACGGCCGCGTGGCTACCGTGGGCTTTTCGTACTCGGCCCTCACGCAGCTGGCCACGGCCTGTCTGGGCGCACCGCACCTGCGTGCGATGTTCCTGGATTCGGGCGGCTTTTTTGATGCGCATTCCAGCGGCATCCGCTTCGGCGGCGCGTTCGAACTCAAGCAGGCAACCTGGTCCTGGATGCATGCGCAGCGCACGGCGCTGATGCGCGGCGACACCGAGCTGGCCGCGCGCATCGCGTCCGAGGACCTGCGCGCATGGCTGCGGCGCACGCCCTGGACCGCAGGGCGCTCGCCCATCGCCGGACAGCCCGAGCAGGAACGCGTACTGGCCGCCAACTGGGCGCAGGAGTCGTTCAGTGATTTCTGGCGCCAGCCCTTTCTGCATGCGCGCGGCGCGATCGACCGCATCCGGCAGGTGCCGGCCTTCCTGTTCACCTCATGGTTCGACACCTCGCTGCAGTCCACGGTGCAGCTGTGGGAAGCGCTTCATAAGGCCGGGCAGGCGGCGCCGCTGGTGATCGGGCCGTGGACGCACGGCAACCGCCACCAGCGCTTTGCGGGCGAGCGCGACTTCGGGCCGTCCGCCGTGGTGCCGCATGCATCGGCAGACTTCCTGCGCATGCGCCTGGACTGGTTCGACCAGGTGCTGGGCGGGGCGGCGCCCGCGCGCGAAACCGCGCGGGTTCGCTATTTCGTCATGGGCGCAACCGGCGGGGACGCCAACTGCTGGCGTGAGGCGAGCCACTGGCCGCCACCGGCCAGCCGCCCGCTGGTGCTGCACCTGCTGGACGGCGGCACGCTGGCCGCGCAGCCCGGGCCGGCGGACACCACCGTGCTGCGGGCCGACCCGACCCAGCCGGTGCCCACACGCGGCGGCGCCATCAACTCGGGCGAGCCCCTGATGGACGGTGGCAGCTACGCGCACGAGCCCACGATGCAGGATGTGCTGGTGTTCGAGTCGCAGCCGCTGCAGGCGCCCGTGGAAATCGCCGGCCCGGTGAGCGCACGCCTGTACGTGGCCACCGACGGGCCCGACGCCGACCTGTGCATCAAGCTGCTGGACGTTCACCCCGCCAGCGCCGGAGCGCCGCACGGCGTGGCTTACAACCTGACGGACGGCGTGCTGCGCCTGAGCCACCGCGACCCGCAGGCCGCGCCGCGGGCCGCGCGGCCTGGCGAAGTCATGCAGGTCCAGGTCAACGCTTACCCGACGGCGCACCGGTTCGAGGTGGGCCACCGCATCCGGCTGGACATTGCCGGCTCGAACTTTCCGCGCTTTGACCTGAACCCGAACGCCGACCCGCTGAGGCGCCACATGGACCATGCACGCACGGCGCACACCACCGTGCACCTGGGAGGCGACTGCCCGTCGTGCCTGGAACTGCTCGTCACCGCCGCGCCCGCTTGATCCGTGACGCCCCCGCTGGCGGCAGCGGCTGTACGGTGCGGCCCGCCGGACCGCCTGACCAGGTGGCCCCAGCGAACGCCCCCGCCAGAAAATTCACCAGCGCCCGCACCTTGGGCAGCACGAACTTTCTGCTCGGGTACACGGCGTAGATACCCAGCTCCACGGCGCGCCACTGCGGCAGCACCTCCACCAGGCGGCCGTCGGCGATCTCGTCGGCCACCAGAAACGTCGGCTGCAGGTCGATGCCGGCGCCGCGCACGGTGGCGGCCACGCTGGTGTCGCCGTTGTTGGTCCACAAACGCGGATTTGTCTTCACCGTCACCGCGCCATCAGGGCCCTGCAGGTGCCACTGGCCCGGCGTGGCCAGCAGGCTGTAGCCCATGAGGTCGTGCGCGGCCAGGTCGTCCGGGTGTTTGGGCTTGCCGCGCCGGCGCAGGTAAGAAGGCGCAGCGCACATCACCAGCCGCGTGGACGCGAGCTTGCGCGACACCAGCGACGAATCGGGCAGGCGCGCAATGCGCACGGCCAGGTCAAAGCCTTCGTCCACCAGGTCCACCACGCGGTCGGCCAGCTGCACGTCCAGCGTCAGGCGCGGATGCGCCGCCAGGAATTCACCCCACAGCGGCGCCAGGTGCCGGGTGGCAAAGCTGACGGGCACGCTCACCTTCAGCAGCCCGCTGGCGCTGGCCGCGCGCGTGGACAGCTCGGACTCCGATTCCTCGATGCTGGTCAGGATGTCGCGGCAGCGCGCCAGGAACACCTCGCCTTCCTGCGTGAGCGACAGCTTGCGCGTGGTGCGCTGCATGAGCCGCACGCCCAGGCGCTGCTCCAGGTCCGACACATGACGGGACACGGCGGCCTTTGACATGCCCATCGCGTCGGCGGCACCCACGAAGCTGCCCGCGTCGATCACACCGGCGAACACCCGCATTTCCTGGTATTTGTCCATTGTTCCGATATTCTGAACTATTCATTCCATATCAGCCAATTTATCTTTTTATTGAGAGCCAATACAGTGCATCCATACCCGCAGTGCGGGACACAACCCCACCGAAAGGAAACGACATGAAGGTTCTCGTCATTGGCGCCGGCAACATGGGCGCAGGTTTTGTCAAACAGCTGGCCGCCGCCGGCCACCAGGTCAGCGTGACCGCACGCGACAGCGCCAAGGCCCAGGCTGTCGCCCAGCAATACGGTGCGGCCGCCGTGGCTGCAGCAGGTGCTGCGGCCGCAGCCGACGCCGTGGTGGTGGCCACGCCCTACGGTGAAGCCGCCGCCGCGCTGCGCAGCGTGGGCGCGCAGGCGGGCACCGTGGTCATTGACATCACCAACCCGCTGACGGCCGACTACATGGGCCTGACGCTGGGCCACAGCACGTCGGCCGCTGAAGAAATCGCCCGGGCCGTGCCGGGCGCCGAAGTGGTCAAGGGCTTCAACACCGTGTTTGCGCAGGTGCTGGCGGCGGGCGCCGACCTGGCCGGCCAGAAGGTCACCGTGTTTCTGGCCAGCGACAGCGAACGCGCCAAGCAGACCGCCCGCGCGCTGGCCGAGAGCATGGGATTCAAGACGCAGGACGCCGGCGGGCTGAAGAACGCCCGCTACCTGGAGCCGCTGGCCGGCCTGAACATCTATTTCGGCTACGGCGCAGGCCTGGGCACGGCGGTGGCGCCGGCCTGGATCGGCAGCTGATCACCCTCATCCGCTTGTCAGGAGACCATGATGAAAGTCCCATCGCTTTTTGTGTCCCACGGCGCACCCACCTTCGCCATGGAGCCGGGCCTGGCCGGCGCGCAGCTGCACGCCCTGGGCCAGGCGCTGGGCAAGCCCCGGGGCATCGTCATGGTGTCGCCGCACTGGGTCACACGCGGCGTGGCCGTGACGGCCAGCGCCCGCCCGCCCACCATCCATGACTTTGGCGGCTTTCCCGCCGCGCTGTACAGCCTGCAGTACCCCGCGCCGGGTGACCGTGCGCTGGCAGCGCGCGCCGCGCAGCTGCTGCAGGCGCTGGGCAAGCCGGTGAACCTGGATGAGACGCGCGGGCTGGACCACGGCGCCTGGGTGCCGCTGATGCACATGTACCCCGACGCCGACGTTCCGGTGGTGCAGGTGTCCATGCCCTACGACACCACCGAAGCAAGCGCCTGGGCACTGGGCCAGGCACTGGCGCCGCTGGCGCAAGAGGGAGTCCTGGTGATCGGCTCGGGCAGCCTGACGCACAACCTTTATGAGTTCCGCACCGGCGACGGGAAAGCGGCTGACTACGCGGTGGAGTTCACGCACTGGATCCGCGCGGCGGTGCAGCGTGGCGACAGCGGCGCGCTGCTGCGCGCGCTGGATGAGGCACCGCACGCGCAGCGCGCCCACCCCACCAGCGACCACTACCTGCCACTGCTGGTGGCCGCAGGCGCCGCGGCTGAGGCTACCCCCACCACGGTGCTGGACGGTGGCATCCGTCACGGCATGCTGGCCATGGAGTCGTACCTGTTTGGCCAGACGGTCACCCTGACAGTGCAGGAGGCCGCGCATGCCTGAAGGCTCCGTCATCGTCCAGGCACCTGAAACGGCCCAGCGGCTGGTGCTGCTGTTTCACGGCGTGGGCTCGTCCGCAGACCACCTGGCACCGCTGGGCCAAGCCCTGGCCGCCGTGGCACCAGACGCCATGGTGGTGAGCGTGAACGCGCCCCATCCATCCGCCCTGGGCAGCGGCCGAGAATGGTTTTCGGTGGTGGGCGTGACCGAGCAGGACCGCCCCGCGCGCATCGCACAGGCCATGCCGCTGTACCGCGACGCCGTGGCCCACTGGCAGCAGCGCGCCTGCGTGAGCGCGGCGCACACCGCGCTGGTGGGTTTTTCGCAGGGCGCCATCATGGCGCTGGAATCCACCCAGACGGCGCAAGCACCGCCGGCCGCGCGGGTGGTGTCGCTGGCGGGGCGGCTGGCCACACCGGCACGCACCGCACCGGCCGGCGTGCGCTACCACCTGATCCATGGTGCGCAGGACGGCGTGATCGACGCCCGCCACGCGCAGCAAGCCGCCGGCGAGCTGCAGGCCCTGGGCGCCACCGTGACGCTGGACCTGCTGCAGGGCCTGGGGCATGCGATAGACGCACGCGAAGTGCAGCTGCTGCGCGGGTACCTGGGCTGACGCCGCCATGCAGGCAGCGGCCGGGTGCCTAGGGTGAAGCGGGGCGCAGCGCGGTCAGGGTGTTTTCGCCGTCAATCCGTTCGGCGCGGAAGTCCACCTCCGTCCCCTCCTGGATACCCTGCACCAGCCGCCTGTCCCTCACGCGGTAGCTCAGCGTGGTAAACGGAAGCTTCTGCCCGGTGACCAGTTTCAGCCGGGCGTAAACGCGTCGCCCGCCCTCCTCCTCAAACACGCCGCGGAACTGCCCGCGTGTGTAAACCTGCTCCTGCACCTGATCGCTGAAGGTGCCGGCCACCAGGCTGAGCCGCACCGAGCGTGTAGGCGCCGATTTGTTGGAGGCCAGGATCACGACGGCCTCCTGTCGCGCAGGCCACACCACCCATTCGGTGAGGTAGGCGCGGGTCTCGCCGTTGTGCAGCCAGATGCGCTCGGGTTGCTGCCCCAGCAGCACGCCATAGCCGATACGCAGGCCGTCCTCACCGAACGGTCCGAGGTCCGTGACCAGTCGCTGCGCCGCCGGGCCAAGCGGCCCCTTGGGCCCCTGCATCAGCGCCTGGCTGAACCTCAGCAGATCCGAGGCGGTCGAGCGCAAACCGCCGGCCGGTGCAAACACACCGGCATCCCAGGGCCCCGAACGGGAAACGCCACGCCAGGGCGGTGCCACGCGGCCCCTTTGCGCGGCCGACAGATGCTCGCGTGTGTCATGCAGGGCCAGAGGCTGCGCAATACCCGCAACGACCAGGGACTCCCAGGTGCGCCCGGCACGCTCGGCCAGGGTCTGGCCCAGCACCGCAAACCCCAGATTGCTGTAGATCGTCTCGCACGGTGGTGACCGCCCGAGTACATGGCTGGACAGGCCGGACCACAGGCCGTGGGCACCATAAGCCGTGGCCTGCTCGAAAAACGTGCCGGGCTTGAAGGCGGCGGGCCAGCGCTGCAGGCACGCCGTGTGGGTCAGCAGCTGGCGCAGCTGGATGGTGGACACCATCTCGTAGCGGAAATGTACGCGGCCCTGGAGCAGATCACCGATTGAATCGTCCAGCCTCCACTGTGAACGCTCCACGCCCTGCGCCACCAGCAGGCCGGTGAACACCTTGCTCACGGAACCTATCTCAAAGATCGGCTCGGCCGCAGGCTGGCGGGCAACGTCGATGGTCTGCATGGCCTGCCCGTACCCATCACGGCGGCGCACGGCCAGCTCGATGCGGCCGCCGCGCAGAACACCAACAGAGACCACGCCCGGCAACTCGCCAAGCACCACCTCGGCAATGCGGCCGGGATCGGGCGTGGTGCCGGCTGCGCCAGCCTGTGGCGCGGCACCCAGCGCCAATGCCGCCAGGACAGAGGCCAACAGAAATGGAAAGCGCATGCATGTCAATCTAGCACTGGCTGCCTCCGCCAGGCACTGTCGCCTTCGGCGCCATTTCGAAGACACCGTGCGCACGCACCTGCGGTGCGCCGGCGCGCGGCTGGGCGTGCACGACAAGGCCGCGCCCGTCAGACGGGCTTTTGCAACACCGTGAGATCATGGTCGCTGACCTTGGGGATGCCCACGTTCTGTCCGGTGCTGTTCCCGATCTGGCTGGTCAGCCACCGCGAACTTCGCACCTCGCGGCGCATCCGCGTGGTGTTCGAGGCGCTGGCGCAGGGGCTGCAACTTGCCGACGCCCCAACCGGCCCGCCCTGACGGCGACCGGCGTCAGGCCTGGCGAAATGCCACTGGCACCGCAATCGCTGCCAGCCGCTCGCGCAATTCGCGTTCCCGCGCCAGATCAGGCAGTATCACCACCGCCGACAGCACGCCGCCCTGCTCCGCTGCCTGCACGCGCACACCCGGCACATCGGCCAGCATTTCGGCCAGCTTGGCCTCCATGGCGCGCAGACGCAGCGTGGGCTTGTAGATCTTGCCAATGGCCGTCACCGGCATGGCGTCAATGACCGTCACGCGTTTGGGGGTGGCGGGGCGCTCGTACACCTGCGGCGCCACTTCGGCCAGCAGCGCGGCGGCGTCGATCTGCATACCCGGCCTGAGCGTGACGAAGGCCACGGGCAGCTCGCCCGCGTAGGCATCGGGCTCGCCCACCACGGCGCACAGCGCCACGGCGGGGTGGGCCAGAAAGGCTTCTTCCACCAGGCCCGGGTCGATGTTGTGCGAGCCGCGGATGATCACGTCCTTGGCCCGGCCGGTGATGTGCAGGTAGCCCTGCGCATCGATGTGGCCCAGGTCGCCCGACACCAGCCAGCCGCCTTCAAACATGCCGGCGTTGCGCGCGGCGTCGGTGTAACCCGGGCTCACGTGCGGGCCGCGCAGCACCACCACTCCGGTCTGCCCGCTGGCGCAGGGCTGGTCCAGGTGCACCTGGCCGTCTTTCCAGGCCACGGCACGCACCTCGGTGTAGGGCAGGCGCAGGCCGGTGGAGCCGGGCACACGCGGCGCGGCCAGCGGCTCGATGCTGACCAGACCTGCACACTCGGTCATGCCCAGGATGTTGCGCACCGGGATGCGCAGACGCTCTTCAAACTGCGCGGCCAGCTCGGTGGGCAGCGGCGAGCCACCGGTGTAGGCCACCTGCACGCTGGAGATGTCGGCATCCACCGGCTGATTGACCAGCGTGGCCAGGATGGTGGGCACACAGGCCAGCGCGGTCACGCGCTCGCGCTCGCAGAACTTCCAGTAGTTCCTGACGAAGGCGGCGTTGCGCATGCCGCTCAGTGTGGGCAGCACCTGCGTGGCCCCCACCGCCAGCAGCGACAGGCCGTACACAAAAGCGCCGGCCACGTGGAACAGCGGAAAGCCGTTGACCTCAACCGCATGTTCGTCAAAGCCGTAGTAGCGGTGGGCGAACCAGCTGGTGTGGGCCTCGTTGCCGTGGGTGTGCTGGGCCAGCTTGGGCGCGCCGGTGGTGCCGCCTGTGTGAAAGTACGCCGCCACCTGGTCGGGCTCCAGCCGGGGGTCGAACTGCAGTTCGTCGGGCTGTTGCGCCAGCTGGTCCTGGAACACCGGCACGCCGGGGGCCGAGCCCTGACCGTCCACGCGGATCTGCAGCACCGGCAGCGCATGGTGCGCCAGCACTTTCTGCACCGTGGGCCACAGGTCCAGCTCGTTGTTGGGGGCCAGGGTGACGATGACCCTGGCGCCGGATGCGCGCAGCAGCGCCGCAATATGGTCCGGCTGCAGCAGGTAGTTGATGGGGCAGGCCCGCGCCGCCAGCTGCGCGCCCCACAGCGCGAAATGGGTTTCGGGAATGTTGGGTGCCAGGATGGCCACCGCGTCCTTCGCGCCGACGCCCATGGCATGGAACAGGTTGGCGGCCCGGCGCACCTGGGCCAGCAGCGCCGTGTAGCTCACATCGCGCGGCGGTGTGGCCAGGCTGGCATCCGGCAGGTAGCGAAGGGCCGTGCGGTCGCCATGGCGCTGCGCGGCCCGGGCGATCAGGCCCCAGGTGGTGCGAGCCGGGATCGCCTGCTCGTAGGGCGTGCGCTCCAGCGCCTCGATGTCGGCCAGGGAGCGCAGCGCATGGGCATTCATGCGGCCTTGTCCAGCCCCAGCAGCCGCACGGCGTTGTCCTTGAGGATGCCGGGCATCACCTCGGGCTTGAAGCCGGCTTCCTCAAAGTCCTTCATCCAGCGCTCGGGCGTGATCAGCGGGTAGTCGCTGCCAAACAGCACGCGGTCCTTGAGCAGCGTGTTGGCGTATTGCACGAGCTGCTTGGGAAAGTACTTGGGGCTCCAGCCGCTCAGGTCGATCCACACGTTGGGCTTGTGTGTGGCCACGCTCAGCGCCTCGTCCTGCCAGGGGA
>CAZUJD010000060.1:0-3459 GCA_964620025.1 uncultured Ramlibacter sp.
AGATCGGCATGGGCATGGTCGGCAACGACATGGGCAAGTTCATGCAGTACCAGACCGCGCAGGCCATCCCCAAGTTTGCCGAAGGCGCAGGCACCGGCGGCGGCATTGCGGGCGATGCCATGGGCCTGGGCGCTGGTGTGGCTCTGGGCCAGGTGCTCGCGCAGAACATTCAGCAGGGCCTGCAGGGCAGCCCGCAGCAGGTGGCGCCGGCTGCGGCGGCAGTCAAGCCTGAGGACGTGATGGCCACGCTGGAAAAGCTGGGCGAGCTCAAGGCCAAGGGCATCCTGACCGACGAAGAGTTCAGCGCCAAAAAGGCCGAGCTGCTGAAAAAGCTGGTCTGACCGGCCCGACGCATCCGGCCCGTGGCTGAACCAAGCCCCCACCGCGCCTACCGCGCCGCCTGTCCCGGCTGCGGCGCGCCAGTTGAGTTCCGCAGTGCCCAGTCCACCCATGCGGTGTGTGACTACTGCCGCAGCACGGTGGTGCGCGACGGCGACGTGCTCACCCGCGTGGGCAAGATGGCCGAGCTGTTTGACGACCACAGTCCCCTGCAGCTGCAGGCCAGTGGCCAGTGGCAGGGGCGGACCTTCATGCTGGTCGGGCGGCTGCAATACAAATCGCCCGCCGGCACCTGGACGGAGTGGGAAGCCCTGCTGGACGACGGCAGTGGGGCGTCGCTGGCCGAGGACAACGGCGCCTATGTGTTCAGCCTGCCGGCCAAAATGCACCGCGAGGTGCCGGGCGCCGAACGGTTCCGCGTGGGGGCCACCACGGCCATCGGCGGCAAGCCCTTCAGTGTCGCCAGCAACGACCAGGCCGCGCTGGTGGCGGCGCAAGGGGAGCTGCCTCACCTGCCGCCGCTGGGCCAGCCCTTCGCGTTTGTGGAGCTGCGCAGTGCCGAAGGCGAGGTGCTCAGCATCGACTACAGCGCGCAACCGCCGTCCGTGTCGCGCGGGCGCGCTGTGCTGCTGGAGGAGCTGAAGCTCAGCGGCCTGCGCGAAGGCATGGCCAAGGAAGAGCGCGGCCGCCAGTTCGCCTGCCCCAACTGCGGCGCGCCGGTGGAGGTGACGCTGGCCAACAGCAAGTCCATCACCTGCCGCTCGTGCAACAGTGTGATCGACCTGGATTCAGGCATGGGCGCGCAGTTGCGCCATGCCATCCAGGACGAGCCGGTGCAACCGCTCATTCCGCTGGGCAGCACGGGACAGCTGCAGGGCGTGCACTGGCAGGTGGTGGGTTTCCAGCACCGGTTGGGCCATGACCCGCAGGATGAGGAGGCGGAGCATTTCGGCTGGGACGAGTACCTGCTGTACCACCCCAAGCGGGGCTTCAGCTTCCTGGTGGACAGCCAGGAAGGCTGGAGCATGGTCAAGCCGACCACGGGCGCGCCGCAGCTGTCGGGCAACGGCCAGAGCGCCAGCTACCTGGGCAGCAGTTACAAGCTGGAATACAGCTACGAGGCCGAAACGACCTATGTGGCCGGCGAGTTCTACTGGCAGGTCTCGCGCGGGCAGAAAACCTTCAACCGCGACTTTGCCAAGGGCAAGGCGTTGCTGTCGATGGAGCAGACGCCGGCGGAGATCACCTGGTCCAGCGGCAGCCGCATGGACGCCGATGTGGTTGTGAAAGCCTTTGGCCTGCAGGGCAAGCAAGACCTGCTCAAGCGCACCGATGCCGCGCCGGTCAGCGCATCATCGGGCATCGGCTGCATGACGGTTGTCGTCATGATTGTCGTTCTGGTGGTCTTTCTTGTGCTGGTGCGTGGTTGTGTGAACTCATGCGACCCGCAGCGCGAAAACTGCAGCAGTTCGGGCAGCACCTGGCGCTCGGGCGGCGGCTCATACGGCGGCTATTCCAGTGGTGGCAGCCACAAGTAGCCCGCGATTCATGTTCATGTATTCAACCGGAGGTCATCATGGGATTTGAATGGCTGAAAGCAGGGGCTTTCTTCGGCTCCATCGTGTATGCGTTGGTGGGTGTGGTGGTGTTCTGGCTGAGCTTCATCGTCATTGACAGGATCACGCCCTACAACCTGTGGGAAGAAATCGTCGAGAAGCAGAACGTGGCTTTGGGCATTGTTGTGGGCTCGATGAGCCTGGGCATTTCCATCATCGTGGCGGCGGCAGTGCACGGATAACGATGGCCCCGCCCCGCCCTGTGGAAGTCGCGCTGCTTGCCAGCGTCTTCGTGGTCGCGGCCTGCGGGCTGGTTTACGAACTCGCCGCGGCGGCGCTGGCGTCCTATGTGCTGGGCGACTCGGTGCTGCAGTTCTCCACCATCATCGGCGCCTACCTGTTTGCGATGGGGATCGGCTCGTACCTGTCCAGGTTTTTCGAGAGGCAGCTGCCCGCGCATTTCCTGCGCATCGAGCTGCTGGTCGCGCTGGTGGGCGGTGCGCTGCCGGCTCTGCTGTTCATTGCCAATGCCTGGGCGCCCGGCGCGTTCCGCCTGCTGCTGTACGGCCTGGTGTTGGCGGTCGGTGCGCTGGTTGGACTGGAGATACCCCTGGTCATGCGCATCCTCAAGCGCAATGTGGCGCTGCGCGACCTGGTGTCCCAGGTCCTGACCTTTGACTACCTGGGCGCGCTGGCCGTGTCGGTGGCTTTCCCGCTGGTGCTGGTCCCGCAACTGGGCCTGATCCGTACCGGTTTGCTGTTCGGCCTGATGAATGCCGCCGTGGCGGTCTGGGCGCTGTGGCTGTTCCGGGGCGAGCTGCGCCAATGGCGAGCACATGCCGCCGCCTGCGCCGTGGTGCTGGCGGCGCTCGGTGCGGGATTTGCCGGCGCGGACCACATCACCACGCTGGCTGAAGACCGCTTCTACCAGGACCGGATCGTGGCCAGTGAACGCTCGCCCTGGCAGCGCATCGTGGTGACGCAGGGCCGCTTTGGCCATCGCCTGTTCCTGAACGGCAACCTGCAGTTTGCCGAGCGCGACGAATACCGCTACCACGAAGCCCTGGTACATCCCGCCATGGCCGCACACGGCGCGCCGAAAAAAGTGGCTGTGCTCGGCGGTGGCGACGGCATGGCGGTGCGTGAGGTGTTGAAGTACCCCTCGGTACAGAGCGTCACCCTGGTGGAGCTGGACCCTGCCATGACGCGGCTGTTTGCACAGCACCCTGCGCTGGTCCGGCTCAATGCCCATGCGCTGGCGTCACCCCGGCTGAAGATCGTCAATACCGATGCCTTCAAATGGCTGGAGCAGGACTCCGACAGCTACGACGTGATCGTGGTGGACTTTCCCGATCCGACCAACTTCGCCATCGGCAAGCTGTACACCAACTCGTTCTATGCGCTGCTGGACCAGCGGCTGGCCGCGGGCGGCTATGCCGTGGTGCAGACCACATCGCCCCTGGTGGCGCGCAAGAGCTTCTGGACGGTGGTCAGTACGATCGAGTCGGTGGGCCTGCGCGCGATGCCCTATCACGCGCATGTCCCCAGCTTTGGCGAATGGGGT
>CAZUJD010000060.1:3469-13258 GCA_964620025.1 uncultured Ramlibacter sp.
TCATCGTCGCCAGCCGCAGGCCCTGGCGCATGCCGGATGCGCTGCCCGAAGGCTTGCGCTTTCTGGACTTGCCTGCGCTGGCGCCCATGCTTGAATTCCCGCGCGACATGGCTCGGGTGCCGGCTGACGTGAACCGCCTGTCCAACCAGGCGCTGGTGATCACCTACGAGCGCGAATGGGGCAAGGTCCACGAATGATGCGCCGCCGCACCCTGCTGGCCGCTGGTATTGCGGGAGGTGCGCTGCCCTTGCCGGGCTGCAGGCCTGCGGTCGGCATCACGGGTTCGTTTACCGGCATCAGCCATGAGCGGGGGCATCTGCTGCGTGAGCCGATGCGCAGCCCGGCGCCAGGCATCACGCGCCGTGTGCATACGCTGATCGCCGGCGGAGGCGTCGCCGGGCTGGCCGCGGCGCGCGCCTTGCGGTTGCGGGGCCACGACGACTTTGTCCTGCTCGAGATGGAGGACGCGGCTGGTGGCAACAGCCGGGCCGGTGAGGTGCGGGGAATCGCCTGCCCGCAGGGCGCCCACTATCTTCCTGTTCCGGGTGACGACGCCCGCGAAGTGCAGGACCTGCTGGAGGAGCTGGGCCTGCGCCGGCGGGTGGCCGGCCGCTGGCAGTACGACGAGCGGCACCTGTGCCACAGCCCGCAGGAGCGCCTGTACTTTCAGGGCGAGTGGCAGGACGGCCTGCTGCCCGTGCAGGGGGTGGGCCCGGCCACACTGGCACAGTACACGCGGTTTGCGCAGCGCGTGGCCCAGCTGCAGCGTACGGCGCGCTTTGCCCTGCCGTCGTTTCGCGCGGCCCTGCTGCCACCGCAAGCGCAACTCGACACCATGACGTTCGCGCAATGGCTCGACGAAGAACGCCTGGACGACCCCCACCTTCGCTGGTACCTGGACTACTGCTGTCGCGACGACTACGGCGCGGGCAGCGCTATCGTTTCGGCCTGGGCGGGGGTGCATTACTTTGCGAGCCGCCATGGATTCCAGGCGCCCGGTGGTGACGAGGCTTCACGCGATGCCGTGCTGACCTGGCCGCAGGGTAACGGCTGGCTCACGCAACGGCTGGCTGCGCCACTGGGCGATCGCCTGTACACCGCCCGCACGGTGCTGCGCATCGCCGAAATGCGCCAGGACGTGGAGGTGGACGCCTTCGACCACGGCACCGGTACGCTGGAGCGCTGGCAGACCCGTCGCTGCATTGTTGCCCTGCCGGTGCTGGCCGCTGCGCGTGTGGTCCAGAACCCGCCGGCGATGCTGCGGGCTGCCGCTGCCCGCACGCGGTATGCGCCCTGGCTGGTTGCCAATCTGCACCTGGATGCACCGCTTCATGACAGGCCGGGCGCGCCGCCCAGCTGGGACAACGTGTTGTACGGCAGCGCCGGGCTCGGCTATGTGGACGCGCGCCATCAGCGGCTGGACCCAGGCCCCGGCCCCACGGTGTTGACCTGGTACCACGCTGCGGGCGTGAATCCGCAGGCGCGCACGCAGCTGCTGTCTGCGCCCTGGACGCATTGGCGCGATGAGGTGCTGGCGCAGATGACACCGGCCCACCCCGACCTGCCGCAGCGGGTCACGCAGATCGACATCACCCGCTACGGCCATGCCATGGCCGTACCGCTGCCGGGCGCCCGCACCGTCGTGCCCGCGGCAGTGGTGGCATCGCCCGGGGGACGCCTGCGCTTTGCCCACAGCGACTGGTCCGGTTACTCGGTGTTTGAAGAGGCCTTCACACGCGGTCATCAGGCTGGCGCGGCCCGTCTTGGTGCTTTCAGTTGAGCGGTGACTTGCCAGGCCGGAACATCCGGCAAAGGTCATGTGCTGCCGGATCAAAACCGCCGGCGCGCAGCTGGTCCTGGATGCATTCCTGCGGCTGACCGTTGCATGACCGGGATGCCCGGGCATGGGCCTCATTGAGCTGCGCGCAATCGGTGCCTGTGCCTGCCCGGGTGGTTGCAGACACCGCTTCCTGCAGTGCATTCGCGCCGCTCGCCGAAGCTCCGGGCGGAGCCACCTGCGGTGCTGTTGACGACGCCGGAACCTGGACCGCAGGGACCGCTGCTGGTGTGGGTGCCGGTGCTGGCCACTGGAAATAGAGCCAGGCAGCACCAGCCAGGGCCAGAACCAGCAGCACTGCTGCAACCCCCGAACGCCCGCGGGACAGCCGGGCAGTACATGCAGGTGGAAACAGTCTCAAGGAAAGACCTCTTTCATTTGTAGGAATTCAAAATTTTTGGTTACAAAACCCGACCAATGGATTCTTAATTATGAGGTTGTAACAATTTTTTTCCAGGCTTCATCATGAATGAATTGCGGCGCAAATTGACTCTGGGTGCCTTGGGCGCCTCCACGGCCGGTGGCCTGTTGGGCATGGGTGCTGCCAGCGCCCAGTCTGCAGGTGCGCGCCGCACCTCGGTGATCGTGATCGGTGCGGGCATAGCGGGGCTGACGGCGGCGCGCAAGCTCGCCCGTGCGGGCCATGTGGTGACGGTGCTGGAAGCACGCAACCGCATTGGCGGGCGGGTCTGGACGGAGGTGAACGAAGGGGTGCCGATGGATATCGGCGCCGGCTGGATCCACGGGCCGGACGGTGGCAACCCGATCACCGCACTCGCCGCCGAAGCCAAAGCCGGCACCTACCTGACCGATGACGGGTCGGTCCAGGTGTTCAATGCCACGGGTACTGACGTGACTGCGCAACAGTTTCCCGCCGGCAAGACCAAGTACGACAACCTGCTGGCCGCGGTCAACACCGCCATGGCGGGTTCGGGGCCGGACAAGTCATTGGCTTCTGCGCTGACCGCTGCCGACGCGACCGCCCTGACCGATCCCTTCTCGGCCTATCTCCTGACCTCGACGCTGGAGTTCGACACCGGTGGCTGGCTGGAGGCGCTGTCGGCGCGAAACTACTACAACGGCTCGAAATATCCCGGCAAGGACGTACTGTTTCCCGCCGGCTACAAGGCGATCCCTGAGTTGCTGGCAAAGGGCCTGGATATCCGGCTGAACGCGCCGGTGACCAGCGTGACCCATACCGACAGCAGCGTCACCGTGGCCGCGGGCGGCGCGACCTACACGGCAGACTATTGCGTGGTGACCATTCCGCTCGGTGTGCTGCGTGCCAACAGTGTGGCGTTCTCGCCAGCCCTCACCACAGAGAAGCAGGCGGCCATGAACCGCCTGGGCGTGGGGCAGATCAACAAGGTGTTCATGCTGTTTGACAATGCGTTCTGGCCGACGGAAACGCAATACTTCGGCTGGCATTCACCGGTTCGCGGCAAGTATTCGTACTTCCTGAGCTACCGCAAATTCAGCGGCTTCAACTGTCTGGTGACTTTTGGTTTTGGCGAGCAGGGTGCCGCCATTGAAGCGATGACCGAGGCGCAGCTGATTGCCGATGTGACCCCCGCGCTGACCACCATCTTCGGCTCGTCCGCAGTGGCGCCGCGCCGCGCGATCCGCACCGGCTGGAACAACGACCCCTATGCCAAAGGCGCCTACTCGTTTGCCGGCATCAACAGCACGGCCCAGGACCATGAAATCCTGGCCGCGCCACAGGGCAGCCGACTGCTTTTCGCGGGCGAGCACACGCATGAGCTGTACCGCGCAACGGTGCATGGGGCCTACCTGACCGGTATCCGTGAGGCTGATCGTGTGCTGGCGGTGGCCACTGCTTCCTCGTCGCTGTCGGAGGCCGAGCGCGTCCTGAACTGGGCGGAGTCCGCCGCCCCCGAGCTGATCGGCCCGCGTGGTGTCGTGACACGCACATCAGGTGTGTACACCTATCGCTATTACCCCACGACCAACAGCTTTGCCGGCGTGGATGACAAGCGCAATGTGGTCTACCTGAGCCCGGCCGGGGTGCTGACGGTGGTCGGCACGATCGACAAGTACTGGCCTTCCGTACTGGCTGCCGGCTTCTAGTTTCAGCCACCCTACAGCTGCTCGAAGCTTCACTGAAGGGGCGCATTCTGGCGCATAATGCGCCAAAAAGGAGGCGCCGTGGCCGACCATTCCGCATTCGTATCCGTCAAGCTGCCGGCTGAGCTGGTCAATCAGGCGCGTGAAGCATCGCAGACCATGCGGCGCTCGGTGGCCAGCCAGATTGAGTACTGGGCGACCCTGGGCAAGGCGCTGGAACACGCCGGTTTGACCACCAGTGACAGCCAGGCGCTGATTGCCCGCCAGGAGCGCGCGCCGTACACGCTGTCACCGCCTGGCAGCGGCCTGTCTCCCGACCTGGATGACTTGCATGGCCATGTCATGGCGCTGGCCAAATCGGGTGCGCTGGCGGACCGCACCCAACAGGCGGTGGCCACGAGCCGTGGCAAGCGCGGCAAGGATCCCAAAGCGGCCTGACGGCGGATGCCGGCTTTGCACCTGATCGCCGGGCCCAATGGCGCCGGCAAGACCACGCTTTACCGCTGCCTGCTGGCACCGCGGTATCCCGCCCTGCCGTTCATCAACCCGCAGGCCTGGGAACAGGAGCAGCTTCAGCATTTGCCTTCGCCTGAGGCCCGGGCGCTGGCCGCGCGCGAATGGGCTGACCACCAGCGGCAGGCGCTGCTGCGCGCCGGCCGGCCGTTCGTGACGGAAACCGCCCTGTCGCATCCGTCACGGCTGGCACTGATCGCGCAAGCCCGTGCCCTGGGCTACGAGGTGGTGTTGTACGCCCTGTGCGTGGATGAGCCGCGGCGACTGCTGCAGCGGGTGAGCCAGCGCCAGCGCGAAGGCGGCCATGGGGTGCCGTCCCACAAGGTGCTGGAGCGCTACCCGCGCTGCGTGGACAACCTGCGCCGCGCCGTGCACATGGCCGATCTGGCGCTGCTGATGGATGCCAGCGATGCCGGCCAGGGCGGCCCCCGCCTGATTGCAAGCATCGCTGCCGGACAGATGCAGCTGCACGCGGTGTTGCGCCCGCGCTGGGCCGAAAAGGTTCTGGGGTTTGCCGAAGGTTGAGCCGGGCGGCGCGCGCCGTCAGGCGTTCATCAGCGTTTCGATCTCGTCCGCACGCACCGGCACGCCGCGCGAGATCAGCTCGCAGCCCGTGGGCGTCACGATGGCGTCGTCTTCGATGCGGATGCCGATGTTGTGGAACTGCTCGGGCACCCCTTCGCCCGGGCGTACGTAGATGCCCGGCTCGATGGTCAGCACCATGCCCGGCTGCAGCACGCGGCTGGGGCGGTTCTTGATGAGCTCATTGGACAACGGGTCACGCCGTTCACTCACCTCGCCCACCTGGCCTGGCTCCACATAGCTGCCACAGTCGTGCACGTCCATGCCCAGCCAGTGGCCGGTGCGGTGCATGTAGAAACGGAAATAGGCGCGGCTGTCGATCACGTCGTCCACCGTGCCCACCCTGTTTTTGTCCAGCAGGCCCACGTCCAGCATGCCCTGCGACAGGACACGTACCGTGGCGTCGTGGGGATCGTTGAAGCGGTTGCCGGGTTTTGTCGCAGCGACCGCCGCGTCCTGGCTTGCCAGCACCAGGTCGTACAGCTCGCGCTGCGGCCCGGTGAACCTGCCGTTGGCGGGAAAGGTGCGGGTGATGTCTGACGCATAGCCGTCCAGCTCGCAGCCCGCGTCAATCAGCACCAGCTCGCCTGCACGCACCGGTGCGGCATCGGCGCGGTAATGCAGCACGCAGGCATTGGCGCCCGCCGCCACGATGGAGCCATAGGCCGGGTACTGCGAGCCACCCAGCCGGAATTCATGCAGCAGCTCGGCGTCCAGGTGGAATTCGCGCACGTCCTTGCCTTGGCGCAGCATGCGCGCGCTCAACTGCATGGCCCGGATGTGGGCGCGCGCGCTGATGGCCGCGGCGCGGCGCATCACATCCTGCTCATGTGCATCCTTGATCAGGCGCATTTCATCCAGCACGCCGCACAGGTCGCGTTGCTGCTCGGGGCACAACGCGCCATAGCGCACGCGCGCGCGCACCTGGTTGAGCCAGCCGCCCACACGCGCTTCCAGCCCGGGGTGGATGGCAAACGGGTACCAGACAGCATCGCGGTTTTCCATGAGCTTGGGCAGCTGCGCATCCAGCTCACCCAAGGCATGCGCGGCGCTCACACCCAGAGCGGCGGGTGCGGCGTCCGGGCCCAGGCGATAGCCGTCCCAGATCTCCCGCTCAAGGTCCTTGGGCTGGCAAAACAGCGTGCTCGTGCCATCACCGGTGATCACCAGCCAGGCGTTTGGCTCGGTGAAGCCGGTCAGGTAGTAAAAGTAGCTGTCGTGCCGGAACAGAAAGTCGCTGTCGCGGTTGCGCGGGTGTTCCTGGGCCGTGGGAATGATGGCAATGCCGTCGCGGCCGATGTCAGCGGCCACGCGGGCGCGGCGCTGGGCGTACAGGGTTGTGGTCATGGCGGGTTCACTCATGGGGCGTTCAGTTGGGCCAGCCGCTCGGGCGTGCCCACGTCGGTCCAGGGCCCGGTGTACAGCTCGGCGGTGATTTGATGATTGTCCATCGCAGCGCGCAGCAACGGGGCCAGGGGGGCTTTCACGCCCGCTGGGTTGCCGGCAGGGATGCTGCAGTAGGGTGGCTCAAACAACGCGCGCCGGTACAGGCCTATGGTTGAAAAGGTGTATCTCACGTCGGCCTGGCTCAGCGCCAACCCCTGCGGCGACAAGCCGAAATCGCCTTTCAGGTTGTGCGCGGGGTTAGGCACCAGCCAGATATGGCCGAGCTTGCCGCTTGCAGCAAATGGGTCCATGGCGGCCCGGCTGAAGGTGAAGTCAGGCGCGTACACATCACCGGCCAGCACCCAGAAAACCTCGTCCAGCTGAGGCAGCGCGCGAACGATGCCGCCGGCCGTCTCCAGCGCGCCGCCAAAGTCTCGGCCTTCGTGCGAATAGGCCAGGCGATGCCCCCAGCGCTGCTCGATCTGTTCGCCCAGCCAGGCCGTGTTGGCCAGCTGGCGTGTGAAGCCGCCGGCGGCCAGTGCCTCCATGGGCCACTGCATCAGAGGCTTGCCCCTGACTTGCAGCAAGGGCTTGGGACTGAGGTCGGTCAGCGGGCGCATTCTTTCGCCCCGCCCGGCCGCCAGAATCATCGCCTGCGCCGTCATGCCGCGTCGCCCCGGTCCAGCGAACGCTGTTCGGTCCATTCGGGCGCAAATCGCGCCACCAGGGCGTCCATCAAGGCGCGCGCCCTGGCCGAATGGTCGGCACTGAAATTGCACACATACACGTCCAGTGTCACGGCGCGCTCCTCGGGCCAGGTATGCACGCACAGGTGCGACTCGGCCAGCAGCACGGTGGCCGTGATGCCGCCAGGACCGCGCGGCGTGGCGGGAAAGGTGTGGAACAGCTGGCTCACCGGCTGCAGCCCTGCGCTGCGCACGGCCTGAACGCACCAGGGCCCCAGCTGTGACGCGTCGGTCAGCCAGCCTGCGTCGCAGTGGCACTGATAGAGATCGGCGGTCAGATGAAGGCCTTGCATGGGCTTCACTGTAGAGCATCGGCAGTTCGCAACCCGGGCAACCGGGTCCCTGCGCGGGGACTGGCTCAGGCCGGTAAAATACCGGGTTTCCCCCAAGTCTTTCCCTCCCGGAGCCCCCCTGATGGCCAATACCCCAATGATGGCGAACGCAATCCGTGCGCTCGCCATGGACGCTGTGCAACAAGCCAACTCGGGGCATCCCGGCGCGCCCATGGGCATGGCCGACATCGCCGTTGCGTTGTGGAGCCGGCACCTGCGCCATAACCCGGCGAACCCGCAATGGGCTGACCGCGACCGCTTCGTGCTGTCCAACGGGCACGGATCCATGCTGATCTATGCCTTGCTGCACCTCACGGGCTACAAGCTGCCCATCGGCGAACTGAAAAACTTCCGCCAGCTGCACAGCAAGACCGCCGGCCACCCCGAATTCGGCATTACCCCCGGAGTGGAAACCACCACCGGCCCGCTGGGCCAGGGCATCACCAACGCCGTGGGCATGGCACTGGCTGAAAAGCTCATGGCCCGGGAGTTCAACCGTGACGGCCATGCCATCGTGGACCACCACACGTATGTGTTCCTGGGCGACGGCTGCCTGATGGAAGGCATCAGCCACGAAGCCTGCGCCCTGGCCGGTGCCTGGAAACTCAACAAGCTGATCGCGCTGTACGACGACAACGGCATTTCGATTGACGGCCAGGTGCAGCCCTGGTTCGTCGACAACACCGCGGTGCGGTTTGCCGCGTATGGCTGGAACGTGATTGGCCCGGTGGATGGTCACGATGTAGACGCGGTGGACCGCGCCATCGCCGACGCAAAGAACAAGGCCGACGCTCCCACGCTGATCATCTGCAAGACCCACATCGGCAAGGGCAGCCCGAACCGTGCCAACACCGCCAAGGCCCACGGCGAACCGCTGGGCGCAGAAGAAATCAAGCTCACGCGCGAAGCGCTGGGCTGGAGCCACGCCCCGTTTGAAGTGCCCGCCAGCGTCTATGCCGACTGGGACGCCAAAGCCACCGGCCAGAAAGTCGAGGCCGCCTGGGACGCGAAATTTGCCGCCTACAAGGCTGCCCATCCCGAGCTGGCCGCAGAATTCGTGCGCCGCATGAAGGGCGAGCTGCCCAAGGCATTTGCCCAGGTGGCGGTGGACACCGCTGTCGGCGCCCATGCCAAGGCTGAAACGGTGGCCTCGCGCAAGGCCTCGCAGCTGGCACTGGAATCTTTCACTGCCGCATTGCCCGAAATGCTGGGTGGCAGCGCCGACCTCACCGGCTCCAACCTCACCAACACCAAGGCCACGCCTGCGCTGCGCGTGGACCTGGCGGGTGAAATCAAGCTGACTGAAGACGGCAAGATCGGCCGCCACATCAACTACGGCGTGCGCGAATTCGGCATGGCCGCCATCATGAACGGCGTGGCGCTGCACGGCGGCTACATCCCCTACGGCGGCACTTTCCTGACCTTCAGCGACTACAGCCGCAATGCGATCCGCATGGCTGCGCTGATGAAGCTGCGCGTGGTGCATGTGTTCACCCACGACTCCATCGGCCTGGGTGAGGACGGCCCCACACACCAGTCGATCGAGCATGCGGCCAGCCTGCGCCTCATCCCCAATCTGGACGTCTGGCGGCCTGCCGACACGGCCGAAACCGCCGTGGCCTGGGCCGTGGCCCTGCAGAACAAGGCCAGGCCCACCGCGCTGCTGCTCAGCCGCCAGAACCTGCCCTACGCGCCCAAGCGCGACCTGGGAGAGATCAGCCGCGGCGCCTATGTGCTGTCCGAGCCGGCTGACCTGGGCCTCAAGAAGAAAACGCAGGCCGTGATCATGGCCACGGGCTCCGAAGTGCAGCTGGCCCTGAAGGCCCAGGAACTGCTGGCCGCACAGAAGATAGCGGTGCGCGTCGTGTCGGTGCCGTCCACCACCACCTTTGACAAACAGACCGTGGCCTACAAGAGCAGCGTGCTGCCAGCCGGCGTGCCGCGCGTGGCCGTCGAGATGGGCTCCACCGACGGCTGGTGGAAATACGGCTGCGCAGCCGTGGTGGGCATTGACACCTACGGCGAATCGGCCCCCGCGCCGGTGCTGTTCAAGCATTTCGGCTTCACGCCCGAGAACGTGGCCGACACCGTGCGTGCGGCGCTGCGCAAGTAACGCACCCGGCAAACCCAGTTTCATCATCCTCCGGAGAACACAACCATGGCGATCAAGGTAGGCATCAACGGCTTCGGCCGCATCGGCCGCAACGTGCTGCGCTCGGCAGTCCAGAACTTTCCCGACATTGAAATCGTGGGCATCAACGACCTGCTGGAGCCCGACTACCTGGCCTACATGCTGCAGTACGACAGC
>CAZUJD010000061.1:0-2978 GCA_964620025.1 uncultured Ramlibacter sp.
GCGTGATCCTGACCGGCGTTTTGCTGATCTTCAGAGGGAAAAGCACCTGAAACGCGATTGAAAAAAACAACACGCCAGAGGGAAAAAAGCGCTTTTTCACTTGGAAACGCGTTTTTTCTCCAGTAGCATCCGCAGTGCCAGTGAGAGTGAAGATTCCCATTGGTGATTAATCAACTTCTAGAAGGAAATTCAATCATGGCAACTGCAAAGAAAGCTCCGGCAAAGAAGGCGCCCGCAAAGAAGGCCGCCCCTGCCAAGAAGGCCGCTCCGGCCAAGAAGGCCGCTCCGGCCAAGAAGGCCCCGGCCAAGAAGGCCGCTCCGGCAAAGAAGGCCCCCGCCAAGAAGGCCGCTCCGGCGAAGAAAGCTGCTCCGGCCAAGAAGCCCGCAGCCAAGAAGGCTCCCGCCAAGAAGCGCACCCCCAACGCCGCGTTCATGAAGGCCCTGACGCCCAGCGCCGCCCTGGCTGCCGTGGTGGGTTCCAACCCGCTGCCCCGCACCGAAGTGGTCAGCAAGCTGTGGGCTTACATCAAGAAAAACGGCCTGCAGGACAAGATGAACAAGCGCATGGTCAACGCCGACGCCAAGCTGAAGGAAATCTTCGGCAAGGCCCAGGTGTCCATGTTCGAGATGGCTGGCCTGATCGGCAAGCACGTCAAGTAATCAGGCCCTGCCTGAACTTCAAAGGCCGCAGCGATGCGGCCTTTTTCATTTCTGCAATGCGTTGCGGGTGATCGCGCTCAGCGTGCCGCGTGTGGTGATCACTTCAGGGTCGAGCGTCACCTCAATCAGGGTGCCCTGCTCCCGCGCCAGCGCCGCCACCAGTTCCGGTTCGAATTCCGCCGTTCGCGTGATCCGCACACCCGCGTAACCATAGGCACGTGCCAGCGCCGCGAAATCAGGGTTGTTCAACTGCGAGCCGCTGACATGCTGCGGGTATTCGCGCTCCTGGTGCATGCGGATGGTGCCGTACATGCCGTTGTTCAGCAGCACGATGATGCTCTTGCCACCGTGCTGCACGGCCGTGGCGAGTTCCTGCCCGTTCATCAGGAAGTCGCCGTCACCGGCAATGGTGAACGCGGTGCGCCCGCTCACGATGCTGGCCGCAATGCCCGCCGGCACGCCATAGCCCATGGCACCCACCGTTGGTGCCAGCTGTGTCTTGAAGCCCTTGGCCAGCCCGTGATGGCGGTAGAAGCGGTGAACCCAGCTGGCGAAGTTGCCCGCGCCGTTGGTCAGAACGGCATCTGCAGGCAAATGCTTTTGCAGCACAGCCACGATGGCAGGCATGTCGATGTCTCCCGGCAACGCCTGCGGCACCAGGTTGGCTTCATAGTCGGCGTGGCAAGCGGCGGCCCAGTCCTCCCACACCACGGCGGGCGGCGCGGTCAGCACTTCCAGGCTGCGCGCAGCGGCATTCATCGTGGCGTTGATGGCCAGGTCAGCCTGGTACACGCGGTTGAGTTCTTCGGCGCTGGCATGGATGTGCACAAGCTTTTGAGCGGCCTTCGGTGGCGTGAGCAGTGTGTAGCCACTGGTCGTCATCTCGCCCAGGCGGGGGCCGATGGCGATGATCAGGTCACTGTCCTTCACACGGGCCGCCAGCTTGGGATTGATGCCAATGCCCACATCACCTGCATAAAGCGGATGGAAGTTGTCGAACGTGTCCTGGAAGCGGAACGCATTGCCCACGGGCAGCTTCCAGTTTTCGGCAAAGCGCTGCAGCGCCTGCGCGGCCTGCGGCGTCCAGCCGCCGCCGCCCGCAATCACAAAGGGACGTTGCGACGCCAGCAGCAGTTCGCGCAGGCGGCGCAGCGAGCCCGGGTCGCTCCAGGCCTCCACCGCCTCCACGCGCGGCATGGGCGCCGCATCCACGGTTTGCGTGAGCATGTCCTCGGGCAGCACCAGCACCACGGGGCCGGGGCGGCCGTTCATGGCGGTGGCAAACGCGCGGGCCACGTATTCGGGGATGCGCCGCGGATCGTCAATCCGCTCCACACGCTTGGCCATGCCCTTGGTGCTGGGACCGAAGAAAGCACCATAGTCCACTTCCTGGAAAGCCTCGCGGTCGCGCTGGTCGCCGGCCACATCGCCCACGAACAGCACCATCGGCGTGGAATCCTGGAACGCGGTGTGCACGCCGATGGAGGCATTGGTGGCGCCAGGTCCGCGTGTCACAAAACACACGCCGGGCCGGCCTGTGAGCTTGCCATGCGCTTCTGCCATGAAAGCGGCTCCACCTTCCTGCCTGTTGATCACAAACTGGATGCGGTCGCCCAGCGCGTGAAAGCCGTCCAATGCGGCAAGATAGCTTTCCCCGGGCACCCCAAACACATGGGTGACACCCTGGGCAACCAGGCATTCAACGAGCAGATGGCCGGCGTGGCGAGACACGGTTTCAGGCATATGGATTGACTTTATTAACGTTTCAGTGAATTATCAAGCCATGACCCGAGAGACTACCCCGGCCACGGAAGAGCGGCTGCGCGATGCCGACCGCTCGCAAAACACCATCCTAGCAGCGGCCCGGGACGAGTTTGCCGAGTTCGGCCTGGGCGGCGCACGCATGGACCGCATCGCGGAGCGGGCCGGACTGAACAAGCGGCTGATCTACTACTACTTCGAGGACAAGGAAAAGCTGTTCGAGGCCGTGCTGGAGCAGGCCTACCTGCACATCCGCGAGGCGGAACGTGAGCTCAATCTGCTGGACCTCAAGCCCGCCGACGCGCTGCGCCGCCTGATTGAATTTACCTGGAACTATTACCTAGACCACCCGGAGTTCCTCACCCTGCTCAACAGCGCCAACCTGCACAAGGCACGCCACCTGCAGGAGTCGCAGCGGGTACGGCAACTCAACTCCCCACTGGTGGAGATGCTGGCCGAACTGCTGGAGCGGGGTCGAAAGGACGGCAGTTTCCGCGGCGGCATCGACCCGGTGCAGCTGTATGTATCCATTGCGGGCCTGTCGTACTTCTACCTGT
>CAZUJD010000061.1:2988-13072 GCA_964620025.1 uncultured Ramlibacter sp.
CCAAGGCGCGCAGCGAGCGGCTTTCGCACATGTGTGACGTGATCCTGGGCTACACCCTGCGCAACTGAAAACCCGACCAGACGCATCGGGCTTGCAATTGCCCCAGTTCAACCTACAATTCACCAATCAGTTAACTAAATCAAGCTGAAACAAGGAGACATCATGAAGATTGCCCGTCGCGCCGCCATCGCCGCTCTCTGCCTGGCCGGCCTTGCCCCGCTGGCCGCCTCTGCCCAGCAGGGCTATCCCAACAAGCCGATTCGTGTGGTTGTGCCGTTTGCGGCGGGCAGCACCACCGACATCATTGCGCGGGCCATCGCTGACAAGATGGGCGCCAGCATGGGCCAGCAGCTGGTCATCGACAACCGTGGCGGCGCCAGCGGCACCATCGGCCAGGCCATGGTGGCGCAGGCCGCGCCCGACGGCTACACCATCATGATCCACAGCTCATCTCATACGGTGAGCCCTTCCACGTTTGCCAAGCTGCCCTTTGACACCGAGAAGGACTTCGCCGGCATCAGCCCCATCGCGTCCACACCCAACGTGCTGGTGATGGCGCCATCACGCAACATCAAGTCGGTCAAGGAACTGGTCCAGGCAGCCAAGGCCAAGCCGGGCTCATTCAACTACGCATCCGCCGGCCAGGGCAGCGCCACCCACCTGAACGCAGAGAAGTTCAAGATGGCCGGCCAGTTTTTCGCCGTGCACATTCCGTTCACCGGCTCGGCAGGCGCCGTGACCGAGGTGATGGCCGGCCGGCTGGACTACTACTTCTCGCCGATCTCGCCGGTCATCGGCCATATCAAGGAAGGCCGCCTGCTTGCCCTGGCAGTCGGTTCATCGCGTCGTGCCGCGGCCCTGCCTGACGTACCCACCACGGCGGAAGCCGGTGTGCCGGGTTCCGAGTTCAACTTCTGGATCGGCATGATGGCGCCCGCCAAAACCCCGCGCGAGATCGTGAACCGGCTCAACGATGAACTGGTCAAGGCCCTGGCCACGCCCGAGGTGAAGGAGCGCTTCGCCCGCCTGGGTGCAGATGCCTGGACCATGAAGCCCGAGCAGTTCGACGCCTACATCCGCGACGAGATCAAGAGCAATGCCGCGCTGGCCAAGGCCGCCGGCCTGCAGGTCCAGCAATAACCAGCAATCCCTGAATTTTCACGGCGAAAGCGGCGCAGCACGGCGTCGTCAGCCGCCGCTTTGCCCTGAAAGGAAACACCCATGCCCACACAACGACTTGGAATCATCATGCACGGCGTCACAGGACGCATGGGCATGAACCAGCACCTGATCCGCTCCATCGTCGCCATCCGCAACCAGGGTGGTGTCACGCTGTCCAACGGGGACAAGGTCATGCCCGATCCCATCCTGATCGGTCGCAATGCCGAGAAGATGCAGGCGCTGGCCAGGACGCACAACATCGAGCGCTGGGGCACCGACCTGGATGCCGCGCTGGCCAACAAGGACGACACGGTGTTCTTCGACGCGGGCACCACGCAAATGCGCCCTACCCTGCTGGCCAAGGCCATCCGCGCCGGCAAGCACGTGTACTGCGAAAAGCCCATCGCCACCAACCTGAACGAGGCCGTGGAAATCGCCCGCCTGGCACAGGAGTCCGGCCTCAAGCACGGCGCCGTGCAGGACAAGCTCTTTTTGCCTGGCCTGCGCAAGCTGGACATGCTGCGCCGCGCCGGCTTCTTCGGCACGATGCTGAGCCTGCGTCTGGAGTTTGGCTACTGGGTGTTCGAAGGCGATCTGCAGCCCATCCAGCGCCCCAGCTGGAATTACCGCAGCGAAGACGGCGGCGGCATGATCCTGGACATGATGTGCCACTGGCGCTATGTGCTGGACAACCTGTTTGGCGAGGTCAAATCCATCACCTGTCTGGGCGCGACCCACATACCCCAGCGCTGGGACGAAGCCGGCAAGCCCTACAAGGCCACAGCTGACGATGCCGCCTACGCCATCGCCGAACTGGTGGGCCATAACGGCGAGCCCGTGGTCGCCCAGCTCAACATGTCCTGGGCCACACGCGTCAACCGGGACGACCTGGTCACCTTCCACGTGGACGGCACGCACGGCTCGGCGGTAGCCACGCTCACCGATTGCAAGGCCCAAAGCCGCGTCAACACGCCACGCCCGGTCTGGAACCCCGACGTGAAGCAGACCATGAACTTCACCGAACAGTGGCAGGACGTGCCCGACACGCAGTTCTATGACAACGGTTTCAAGATCCAGTGGGAACACTTTATCCGTCACGTGGTCGAGAACGAGCCTTACAAATGGACCCTGCCTGAAGGCGCCAAGGGCGTGCAGCTGGTGGAAGCTGCGCTGCAAAGCTGGAAAGAGCGCCGCTGGGTTGACGTTCCCGCCCTGAAAGTCTGAGGCGAAGCCATGGCCCTGTCGCTCACCCTCCCCGGCACCGGCGGTTCATTGTCGGCCTACACGTTGACCGGCACCGCTTGCGCTGCGCCGCCACGTGACATCAAGTTCAACCGCATTGCCTATTCCGCCGCCCATGTGGTGGCAGATCCTCGTGCAGCCATAGACCCGTGGTTGCAATGTGCGGTGGACTGGGACACCACCATCGCGTACCGCCGCTACCTCTGGTCGCTCGGCCTGGGGGTGGCAGAGGCCATGGACACGGCGCAGCGCGGCATGGGCCTGGACTGGCCCACGTCTTTGGAACTCATCCGCCGGTCGCTGGATGCGGCCAGGGACGTACCCGGTGCCTTCCTGGCCAGCGGCTGTGGCACCGACCACCTGGCGCCGGACAACGCTCGCAGCGTCGACGATGTCATCCGCGCCTACGAAGAACAGATGGAAGCGATCGAGAAACTCGGCGGCAAGCTGATCGTCATGGCCAGCCGCGCTCTCGCCCGCGTGGCCCAGGGCCCGGCCGACTACGAACGCGTGTATGACCGCATCCTGTCGCAGGCGAAGCAACCCGTGGTGCTGCACTGGCTGGGCGACATGTTCGACCCTGCGCTGAAAGGCTACTGGGGCACGAACGACCTGGACGCTGCGATGGACACGGCTCTGGGCATCATCGCCGCACATGCGTCCAGGGTGGACGGCATCAAGATTTCGCTGCTGGACAAGGACAAGGAAATTGCCATGCGCCGCCGCCTTGCACCAGGGGTGCGCATGTACACCGGCGACGACTTCAATTACGCCGAACTGATCGCGGGTGACGGCATTGGCGGTCAGCCCACGCATGGCAAAAGCGACGCGCTGCTGGGCATCTTTGACGCGATCGCACCCGCGGCGGCCAGCGCCCTGGGCGCGCTGGCTGCAGGTGACGAGGCAAAATTCCATGCCATCCTGGGCCCCACCGTACCGCTGTCGCGTCACATCTTTGCCGCGCCCACCCGCTATTACAAGACCGGCGTGGTGTTTCTGGCCTGGCTCAACGGCCACCAGAGCCACTTCACCATGGTGGGTGGCCAGCAGAGCACGCGATCGCTGGCGCACCTGTGCGAGTTGTTCCGCCTGGCCGATACGGCCGGCGTGCTGCAGCAGCCCGAACTGGCCGTGCACCGCATGAAAACCCTGCTCGCCCTGCACGGCGTTGAATAAAACCACACCAGGAGACACACCATGACGACTTGCCCTCACAGCCTTCGCCTGCCGCTGCTTGTTGCCGCGCTGGCCTGCGCCACCACCGGCGCGCTTGCCCAAGGCAGCGCTGCCAGCTATCCGGACAAACCGGTAAGGATGGTGATCCCGTTCCCGCCGGGCGGCACACTTGACAAGGTCGGACGCATGCTCGCGCTCAAGCTGGGGGAGCAGTTCGGCCACAACATCGTCGTGGACAACCGCCCGGGCGGCAACGGCGTCATCGGTGGCGACATCGTGGCCAAGGCACCAGGTGACGGCTACACCCTGCTGTTCAACGCCAGCACCTTTGTGACCGCCCCCATGACCATGAAATCCGCGCCCTACAAGGTGCAGACCGATTTCGCGCCCATTGCCTGGGTTGCTTCAGCACCGTTGTCGGTCGCCATCAACCCCAAGCTCGGCGTCAGCGACGTCAAGGGTCTGGTCGATCAGGTCAAGGCCAAACCCGGGAAGCTGAATTTCGCCGTCGGCTCCGTCGGATCGGCTGGCCACCTGTGCACAGTCAAGCTCGAACAGGCAGCCAGTGCGGCCATCGCCATCGTGCCGTACAAGGGCACAGGTCCGGCCATGACCGACCTGGTCGGTGGCCAGATTGAGGGCTTCATCGACCCGGTGCTCGGCGCGGTGCAATTCCACCGCAACGGCCAGCTCAAGATTGTGGGCGTCACTTCTGCCCGGCGCCTTCCCAACCTGCCTGATGTACCGACCGTGTCCGAAACCCTGCCAGGTTTCGAATGCGCAAGCTGGTACGGCCTGTGGGCGCCGGCCAAGACGCCGCCGGATATCGTGCAAAAGCTCAACGCCGCCGTGAACAAGGCCCTGGCCAGCGACATGCGCGAACGGCTTGTGGCCGACGGCATCGTCCCTGGTGGCGGCAGCGTGGCCGACTTCACGAAGTTCCAGGCCGACGACATCGCGGCTTCGGGCAAGATCATCGCGGACAAGAAAATCACGCTGGAGTAACGCCCGTGCCCGACGCATCCCCTCGCAGCGCCATCGTCACCGGCAGCAGCTCGGGCATCGGCCTCGCGGTCGTGCAGCGCCTGCTGGCCGATGGCTGGCAGGTGCATGGCATCGACCGGCTGGCGCCCGGCGCGCAGGGCGGTGGCTTCTCGGGCTGGCAGGCCGACCTGACCGATGAGGCGGCTCTGGATGCAACGCTGCAGGCCGTGCTGGCGAAGATGCCCAGCGGACATGGTCCCGATGCCGTGGTGCATGCAGCGGGCGTGCTGCGCGTGGGCAACCTGGGCCAGCTCGACTGCGCCGCGGGTGAGCTGATGTGGAAGCTGCACGTGGGCGCCGCCACACAGCTGGCAAACCGGCTGTTGCCGGCCATGCAGGCCCGGGGCTCGGGCCGCCTGGTGCTCGTGGGCAGCCGCGTGTCGGGTGGCATCGCGGGGCGCAGCCAGTACGCCGCCAGCAAGGCGGCCCTGGTGTCACTGGCACGCAGCTGGGCTGCTGAATGCATTGCGTCGGGCGTCACCGTCAACGTGGTCTCACCAGCCGCCACTGACACACCCATGCTGCGTGATCCGGCGCGCACCGCCACCGCACCGCGTTTGCCGCCCATTGGCCGGCTGATCCGCCCCGCAGAGGTCGCTGCGCTCGTTGCCTTCCTGCTTGCGCCTGAGGCCGAGGCCATCACCGGGCAGGACATTGCCGTATGCGGCGGGTCATCGGTGCTGAAATGAACTCAGGGCGGTCAAGCATTGGCATCGTGGGCCTGGGTCTGGTGGGCCAGGCCATCGCGCAGCGCCTGCGCGGCGCCGGCTTCGACTGCATCGGCCACGACCTGCGGCCGCAGGCAGTGGCTCAATTCATCGCAGCCGGCCACCAGGGTACCCAGAACCTGGCCGATCTGGCGAAACTGTCACCGCGCCCTCAAACCGTGGTGCTTGCGGTCTTCGACACGACGGGTGTGCTGGACGTGGTGCAGACACTGATGGCCGCCTGGCCGGCACAGGACGAACGGCTGACGCTGATCGATTGCTCCACAGGAGACCCCGAAGCCCTGGGCGCGCTGGCACAACGCCTGCATGCGCGTGGCATCGGCTTCATCGAAGCGCCGTTGTCCGGCTCCAGCGCGCAGATCGCAGATGGGGAAGCCACACTGCTGCTGGGCGGCAGTGACGCAGACATCGCAGCACAGGCCGGCGTGCTGGACGCCATCAGCGCGCAACGCATTCACGTCGGCGGTGCCGGCATGGGCGCGCGCGCCAAGCTCGCCACCAACCTTGTACTGGGCCTGAACCGCGCAGCCTTGGCCGAAGGCATGGTGTTCGCCGAGCGCCTGGGCATCGCGCCCTCGGCGTTCCTGCAGCTTGTGCTGGCCACGCCGGCGCGCTCGCAGGCGGCCGTGACCAAGGGCGCCATGATGGTTGATGGGCAATTCGAGCCGCAGTCCCGCATCCGCCAGCACCTGAAGGATGTGCAGCTCATGCTGGACGCCGCATTGGGCGCCGGCCAGCGCCTGCCGCTGTCGCAGGCCCATGCTGCCCTGATGCGCGCAGCCGTGGATGCCGGTGACGGTGACCTGGACAACGCCGCCATCATCCGGCAGATCCGCCGTGAAGGCAGGTCCCCTTGAAACACTGAGCCCAAGGAATTCCATGCGCGATTTCTCGCAAGACCATCGCTGGCTGTCCATCAATACCGCCACTGTTCGCAAAAGCCGCGGCGTGGACCTGCCGCTGACCGACATCCTTGACGCCTGCGCGCGCCGGGGTATCCGTGCCATTTCACCCTGGCGCGACCAGGTGGCCGCGTCCGGCCTGGACGTCATCTCACGGCTGGTCAAGGCCCATGGTCTTGAGCTGTCGGGCTATTGCCGGGGCGGCATGTTCACTGCCAGCGACAGCGCCGGACTGAAAGCCGCCCACGACGACAACCGCCGCGCCGTGGACGAAGCCTGCGAACTCGGCGCGCGCTGCCTGGTGCTGGTGGTCGGTGCCCTGCCAGGTGCGCTGGCGGGCAAGGCCGCGCACAAGGACATTGCGCTGTCGCGCCGGCAGGTCAGTGACGGCATCGGATCGCTGCTGGACTATGCAAGGTCATGCCGCATGCCGCTGGCCATCGAACCGCTGCACCCCATGTATGCCGCCGACCGGGCCTGCATCAACACCATGGAGCAGGCACTGGACGTCTGCGACACGCTGGACCCTGCGAAATCCGGTGCGTTGGGAGTGGCGCTGGACGTGTATCACTGCTGGTGGGACCCCAAACTCAAGGACCAGATAGGGCGTGCCGGCAAATCACGGCTGCTGGCCTTCCATGTGTGCGACTGGCTCACCCCCACCACCGATCTGCTGAATGACCGCGGCATGATGGGCGACGGCGTGATCGACATACCGATGATCCGCGGCTGGGTGGAAGCCCAGGGGTTTGAAGGCCACAGCGAGGTGGAGATCTTCTCCACCGGCAACTGGTGGCAGCGCGATGCCGGTGAAGTACTGGACACGTGCATCGAGCGTCACCGCCAAAACGTCTGACCTTCTGCATCAGCCAGATGCGGCTGCCTTGATCTGGCGCATTGACGCTGCGGTTGCAAAGCACCATCATGTTCCCGGGACTTTCTGGGGACCATCATGAACAGCCGCGCCTTGTATCTCCTGCGTCGCCTCTGGTTCTGGCTGCTGTGGCCGTTTTGCCTGATGGCACCGGCCTCGCACGCGGCTGACTCCTTTGATGCCTCGACAGGCATCCTCACCATCCCGCTGGTGGTCGTCGGAAATACGGCCTATGCCAACGTTCGGATAACCGTGGGAGCGGTACTCGGCATCGGCGGCGGCACCGCCGCGAGCACCGTGGACAGCTTCAACGCGGCCACCAACCAGTTGACCATACCGACCGTGACGGTGGGCTCGCTCACCTACACCAACGTGGTCATCACGGTTGGCAGTGTGCTGAGCGTTGGGCCTGCGACGGTCATGACGTCGGCCGCCCCCATCCTGTCGCTGGTCAATCCACTGCCTGACGCGACCGTGGGCGAATCCTACTCGGCCAGCGTGGTGGCTGCCATTGCCCCGCCCTCGCGCTATACCTACACCATGGATACCCTGGCCAACGGCGCGCTTCCCGGGGGATTTACGCTGGACATCAACGGCGTGCTCAGCGGCCGGCCTACGGCCACCGGCCGTACCGACGTGCAGGGCAACCAGGTGGCGCGCAGCTATACCTTTGGCGTCTGCGCTACCGACACGCTTTCCCGCGTGACCACCACGCCGTGTCCGCAGACGACGATCACCGTCAAGCCCGCACCGGTGGCCTGCACCTATACCTACTCCGCCTGGACGGTGTGCGCAGCGGGCCAGCAGGCCCGCTCGGTGCTGTCCGCGTCGCCCGATGCCTGTGTCGGCACGCCCGTGACGACACAGGCCTGCTCATCCACCCCGCCTGCGTCGGCCTGCTACTACTGCACGTTTGACGTCAGTTGCCGCGCCTTCGGCGCAGGAGGCTGCTGGCGCTGCAGCACTTCAACCGTGGTCGCCAACACCTGCCAGGCCCCCAATGGTTCGCTTGTGTTTTATGGCAGCACCTGCGTTGCGTCGCCGGAGCTGTACCAGATCTGCCAATAAGTCGGCCTACCCCGTCGTGCGCAGCGCAGCGCCGTTTCTCGGTGCCATGGCCGACGCGCCAAACGTGATGTCGCCCGACAGCTGGCCGCCCTCTTCGATCACCACCTTGCCGTAGCGGATCTTGCCTGTGACCTTGCCGGTCGAATAGATCATGAGCTTCTGGCGCACGGTCAGGCTGCCGTCGAATTCGCCGCGGATTTCGGCAATGTCGATCTCGGCCGAACCCTTGAACGCACCGCGCTCGGAAATCTGGATCACACGCGAGTCCATCGTTGCCTCGACCGAGCCCTCCACCACCAGCGTGTCGCAGTCGGTGATCTCCACACCCTTGAGCTTGATGTTGGGGCCGACGGTGAGCTTGCTTTCGCCTTCACGTGGCGCCGCGCTAGAAGGATTCGCGGCGGCGACACCGGGATGGCTGCTTGCCGTCGCGCTGCCCGCCACGCCGTTGGCGGCGCTGGCGCCGGACTGGGTGCCCGACGGGTTGTAGGTGGCACCGCTGCCCGGCGTGCTGCCGGATCGGGTGTTGTAGATATCGGGTTCGCGCTTGTTGAAAAACGGGCTTTGCAATGCCATCAGGTACTCTCCTAAAAGTGGTCTGATGGTACGGACCAGACTGCTTACATGCGTTCGGCTTTGCGCAACTCCGGTAACCAAATAAACTGTGGGCTCGAACACAATAGGGATCTATGGAACGGATCACCGGCCCCTTCAAGGGCTACTTCATTGCGGCATACACCGTGGAAAGCGGCAACGAGTTCATTGGCTTTGCGAAGATCTGCATCGCCAAACCTGATTCTGTCCACAACATCAATGCCCAGCACAAGGTGCGCAGCTATCACCTGTACTCCGCAGAGTCGCAGGCACTGGAGAGCGCGGAGTTCCGTGCGCGCGAGACCATTGCATCACTCCCGCCCAACTGGCACCCCTTCAGCGAGGACAGCATGATGGACTCGCTGAAAAAGCTCTGAGCCGGCCGCTCAGGCCGGTACCAGCAGGGTGCGCCGGGACCGGCGAACCCTGAAAGCGCTGGCAATCAGCACCCCCTGCACCAGGGCCAACCCCACCAGCACTGCCGTGTAGCGCCGGTGATCCATCAAGGCACCAAACACCAGCGGGGCCGCCGCCTGGCCGATATCCAGCCCTGAATAGACGACGCCATAGACCCGGCCGGTCGCGTTGTCCGGCGTGGACTTCTTGACCAGCAGGTCGCGCGAGGGCCCGGCGATGCCGGACGCAAAACCCATCACGCCAAACACCACCGGCACGGCCAGAGCTGGCAGGCTGGCCAGGCCCAGCGTCAGGGCCAGCATGGCCGCCGCGCCAAACGCCAGGCCCACGATGCGTTCGCAGCGCGAAGGATCCGCCGCCAGAAAGCCGCCCAGCACCATGCCGCCTGCGCTGCACACCATGTACACCGTCAGGCACATGGCAGCCAGCGCCAGTGGCACGCCATGCAACTGGCGCGCGGCTTCGGGTGCAAAGGCCTGGATCACGCTGATGACGATGGCATAGAAGAAGAAGAACGCAAAACACATCCACACCGCCGGGATCCGCAGGAAATCAAAGTCGCCCGTGCCGGCTGCTGCAGCCGACGCGTTGCGGGACGGGGTGGCGGGGTTTGCCGCAATCGCCAGGGTCGCCCGGTTGAGCCACAGAACCGCCAGCACCACAAAGGCCAGCGTGCCCGCACTTGCCAGTGCCACGCGCCACGAAAACGCCAGCGCCAGCGGCACCAGCATGGCCGGTGCCAGTGCCCAGCCCAGACTGCCGGTGATGCCATGCACGCTGTAGGCATGCCCCAGTCGGGGCGCGCTGACCTTGCGGTTGAGCAGCGTGTAGTCCACCGGGTGGAACACCCCGTTGCCCACACCGGCCAGAATGGAAAA
>CAZUJD010000062.1:0-13054 GCA_964620025.1 uncultured Ramlibacter sp.
AACCCGGCGTCCATGGGAGACCTGATCCGTGTGCCCATGCCGCCCATGAGCGAAGAGCGCCGCAAGGAAATGACCAAGCTCGTGCGTACCGAGGGCGAGAACGCCAAGATCGCCGTACGCAACCTGCGCCGTGATGCCAATGACGCCGTCAAGAAACTGGTCAAGGACAAGCTGGCGTCTGAAGACGACCAGAAGCGCGCCGAAGCCGACATCCAGAAAGTCACCGACCGGCACGTGACCGAGATCGACCAGCTGGTGGCCGCCAAGGAGCAGGAAATCCTGGCCGTCTGAATTGCGCATGACTGCCTTCTCGCCGGTTCCTCACCACATTGCCATCGTCATGGACGGCAATGGCCGGTGGGCCACGCGCCGGTTTTTGCCCCGGGTGGCGGGGCACAAGAAGGGTGTGGACGCGTTGCGAGCCTGCGTGCGCCATTGTGGTGAGCGCGGCGTGCGCGTGCTGACCGTGTTCGCCTTTTCGTCCGAGAACTGGAATCGGCCGAGCGAGGAAGTCTCTGGCCTGATGGAACTGCTCGCTGTGGCGCTTTCGCGCGAGGTTCCGCAGCTCCAGTCAGAAGGAGTGCGCATCCATTTTGTCGGGGACCGTTCCGCCCTGTCAGACAAGGTGCGATCCGGTCTGGCGCAAGCGGAAGCCGCCACGGCTGCCAATGCCCGGCTGATCTTCAATGTCTGCTTCAACTATGGCGGCCGCTGGGACATTGCCCAGGCCGCTGCATCGTTGGCCGCGCGTGGTGAGGCTGTCACCGAGACCAGCCTCGACCGGGCGATGGCGCTGGCCCATGTGGGCGATCCTGATCTGTTGATCCGCACAGGTGGAGAAAAGCGCATCAGCAACTTTCTCCTGTGGCAGGCGGCCTACGCTGAACTGTATTTCACGGACCAGCTTTGGCCCGAATTCGACGAGGTTGCCCTGGATGCGGCGATTGCGGATTTCGGCCAACGTGAACGGCGCTTTGGCAAGATTTCGGACCCTCTGAACGGCATGCCTGCCGTGCAGCAAGCGGCCTGATTGCCGCACCACCATGCTCAAGCAGCGCATCATCACGGCCATCATCCTGCTGGCCATTCTGTTGCCAGCCCTGTTTTACCCGTCGCCGCAACCTTTTGTGGCCATTGTGCTGGTGCTGATCGCTGCGGGCGCCTGGGAATGGGGCCGACTCAATGGCTGCGGCCAGCCGGTCTCGGTCGCCCTGGCAGCCGCATGCGTAGCGTTGTGTGCACTGGCCTGGATGGCGGGCTGGCCGTCGCTGGCGCTACCCCTGTTGTGGAGCCTGGGGGGGGCCGCCTGGGTGCTTGGCGGGGCCTGGCTGCTGCGCGCGGGTGTGTCCGGGTGGCCCCGGGTGTCCCGCGCCTTGCGACTGGCAGGAGGGCTGATGGCATTGTGGCTGGCCTGGCTGGCTGTCGCCCAGGCTCGTTATATCGGCATCAATTTCCTGCTGTCCATCCTGTTGCTGGTGTGGATGGCCGATATCGCTGCTTACTTTGCCGGTCGGGCATTCGGTCTCAAATTCACCAGCAAGCGACTGGCCCCCTCCATCAGCCCGGGCAAAAGCTGGGAAGGTGTCTGGGGCGCAATGGCTGGTGTGATGCTGCTGGCGTTGTGCTGGGTGGCAGCGGACGGCCATTTCCAGTTGCAGCCGGTCAGCCTGTACACAAGGCTTGCAGCCGCCGGATGGTGGCTGCTCGTGGTGGCTGTGCTGTTCCTGGCAGCGCTGAGCGTGGTGGGCGACCTGGTTGAATCCTTGGTCAAGCGCAGCGCAGGTGCCAAGGACTCAAGCGGGCTGCTGCCCGGCCATGGCGGCGTCCTCGACCGCGTGGATGCCTTGCTGCCGACCTTGCCCCTGGCCATGATGCTTGCGACCCTGATCCGATGAAACAACGCATTACCGTACTGGGCTCCACAGGTTCTATCGGCGCGAACACGCTGGACGTGATTGCCCGCCATCCAGGACAGTTCGAGGTGTTCGCACTGAGCGCCGCGACACGGGTGGATGAGATGCTGGCGCAGTGCGCTCAGTTCAGGCCCCAGTTCGCCGTCATGGCCAGCGCGCTGCATGGCCGCGAACTGGAAAGCCGCCTGCGACACAACGGCTTGCCCACACGCGTGCTCCTGGAGCCGGATGCGCTTGACTTCATTTCAGGCCATCCGCAGGTCGACGCCGTGATGGCCGCCATCGTCGGTGCTGCAGGCCTGGCACCATGCCTTGCCGCAGCGCGCGCTGGCAAGCGGTTGTTGCTGGCCAACAAGGAAGCGCTTGTGGTGGGTGGTGAACTGTTCATGTCCGCGGTACGTGAGGGCGGGGCACGGCTGCTGCCCATTGACAGCGAGCATTCAGCCATCTTCCAGTCACTGCCGGAAGACCCTTCAACGTGGAAGGAGCGGGTCGAAAAGATCATCCTGACCGCCTCCGGCGGGCCTTTTCGCACCCGCGCGCCTGCCTCGCTGCGGGATGTGACCCCCGAAGAGGCATGTGCCCATCCCAACTGGGTGATGGGGCGCAAGATATCCGTGGACTCGGCCACGATGATGAACAAGGCGCTGGAAGTGATCGAGGCGCGCTATCTGTTCGGATTGCCTGCACAGCGTCTGGAAGTTGTGATTCATCCGCAGAGCGTCATCCATTCCATGGTCCAGTACCGTGACACATCGGTGGTGGCGCAACTGGGCACGCCCGACATGCGTGTACCGATCGCCTACGGGCTGTCCTGGCCGCAGCGAATCGAGTCGGGGGCGCAGGCTCTGGACTTCAGCCGTCTGTGCGACATGAGTTTCGAATCATTCGACAGTGGTGAACACCGTCAACGATTCCCCGGCCTGCAACTGGCCTGGGAGGCACTGGAGGCTGCGCCCGGGACCACGGCTGTCCTCAACGGCGCCAACGAGGTTGCTGTCGCAGCTTTTCTGGATCGGCGCATCCGCTTCGACCAGATCCACCAGGTGAATCTTGCAACACTGGACGCCGTTACCACCTCCAGTCCAGAATCGCTGGAGCAATTGCTGGCGCTGGATGGCCGTGCGAGGGAAGCCGCGCACGCCTGCGTTGCCCGTTTGGCGGCCTGAGCGCCGCTGCTAGGAGCCCCCATGCTGACTGTCATCGCCTTCATTGTCGCTCTGGGCCTGCTGATTGCCGTCCACGAATACGGCCATTACCGGGTTGCCGTCGCCTGCGGTGTCAAGGTGTTGCGGTTTTCTGTTGGTTTTGGAAAGACGCTGTACCGCTGGCAGCCGGCCAACCAGAAGGGCGGCCAATCCACGGAATTCGTCATCGGCGCATTCCCGCTGGGCGGCTATGTGAAGATGCTGGACGAACGCGAGGCGCCGGTAGCGCCCCATGAGCGACACCTGGCGTTCAACACGCAGCCGCTGCGTTCACGTGCTGCGATCGTGGCCGCCGGACCGGCTGCCAATCTGCTGTTGGCCGTGCTGCTTTACGCCCTGGTCAACTGGTACGGTGTTCAGGAGCCCAAGCCGGTATTGGCCAGTCCGGTGGCTGCTTCGGTGGCAGAGACCGCTGGCCTGCGCGGCGGCGACATCGTGCAGCGAGCCGGCTTTGCCGGTGACGAACTTGAGCCGGTGCAGTCTTTTGAACAGCTGCGCTGGCTGCTCACGCGCGGCGCGCTGGACGGGCGCGACCTGCAGATGGCGGTGAGCCATGCCGACGGCGGAGCAACGCGCGAAGTGATGCTGGCGCTCAGCACCCTGGAAACACGTGATGCAGATGCCCGGCTGTTTCGCCGCATTGGCATATTGGGGCCCTGGACGCAGCCGGTAATTGGTGACGTCATGCCGGGTGGGGCGGCCGAGAAGGCCGGCCTCAAGAAGGGCGACGTGGTACTGACGGCCGGCAATGTGAACGTGGTGGACGGTTCACAGCTGCGCGAACTGATCCGTGCTTCAGTCCAGTCTGGCAAGGGCGTCACCAGCAGCTGGCGTGTGCAACGCGAAGGCGCCACGGTGTTGATCGACATCACCCCCGATGTTCGACAGGACAACGGCAGCGTCGTGGGCCGGATCGGTGCCTACGTGGGCGCGGCGCCCCAATTGGTCACGGTGCGTCACGGGCCGCTGGAAGGGTTGTGGAACGGCGTGGTGCGAACGTGGGAGGTCTCGGCCCTCACGCTGCGCATGATGGGCAAGATGGTGACGGGCGAGGCCTCGCTCAAAAATCTCAGCGGACCGCTCACCATTGCCGATTACGCGGGCAAGTCGGCGAGCCTGGGCCTGACGCAGTACCTGGTGTTTCTGGCCCTGATCAGTGTCAGTCTGGGCGTGCTCAACCTGCTGCCGCTACCGGTCCTCGATGGAGGACACCTGATGTATTATCTTTGGGAGGGGGTGACGGGGAAGAGCGTCCCCGACGCATGGATGGAGCGGTTGCAGCGCGGTGGCGTGGCGCTGCTCATGGTCATGATGTCAATCGCGCTGTTCAACGACGTCTCCCGCCTGTTTGGTTAACCTATTTGGCTGTTGCCGCGGAACCCCCCGTCGGGGCTGCGCGGGCCACCCCTGATTCATGAATAAACAATTCAACGGCTTTCGCTTGCGCACCGTTTCGGCCCTGTTGGCCGTGGCATTTGCAGCCAATACGGCATGGGCGGTGGACCCGTTCACGGTGCGAGACATCCGCGTTGAGGGCCTCCAGCGCGTGGAACCTGGTACCGTGTTTGCCTCCTTGCCGTTCCGCGTGGGCGACCAGTACAGCGATGACAAGGGCTCGGCCGCCATCCGTGCACTGTTTGCCCTGGGTCTGTTCAAGGATGTCCGCCTGGAAGTGAATAACGATGTGCTGGTGGTGATCGTTGAAGAGCGCCCGACCGTTGCGGACGTAGATTTCGCCGGCGCCAAGGAGTTCGACAAGGACGTGCTCAAGAAGGCCCTGCGTGACATCGGCCTGACCGAGGGCCGGCCTTTTGACCAGGCACTGGCGGACCGTGCCGAGCAGGAACTCAAGCGCCAGTACATCAACCGCAGTCTGTATGGCGCGGAAATCGTCACGACCGTCACACCCATCGAGCGCAACCGAGTCAACCTGACCTTCAGTGTGACCGAGGGCGAGCCGGCCCGGATCAAGGAAATCCGCATCGTCGGCGCGAAGGCGTTCTCCGAATCCACCCTGAAGGGGCTTTTTGACCAGGACACCGGAGGCTGGCTCAGCTGGTACACCAAGTCCGACCGATATGCGCGTGCCAAGCTCAATGCTGATCTCGAGACGCTGCGTTCGTATTACCTGACGCGTGGCTACCTGGAGTTCCGCATCGACTCCACCCAGGTGGCGATTTCGCCCAACAAGCAGGACATCTCCATCACGGTCAACGTGACTGAAGGTGCACGCTATGTGGTGTCCGGCGTCAAGCTGGAAGGCAACTACCTCGACAAGGAAGACGAGTTCAAGTCGCTGGTCACGATCAAGCCCGGCCAGCCTTACAACGCCGACCAGGTGGCGGAAACCACCAAGGCGTTCACTGACTACTTCGGCAATTTCGGGTTTGCCTTCGCCCAGGTCGAGGCGCGCCCCGAGGTGGACCGGGTCAACAACCGCGTGGCCTTTGTGCTCCAGGCCGAGCCTTCGCGCCGCGCCTATGTGCGTCGCGTCAACATTGGCGGCAACAACCGAACGCGCGATGAAGTGGTGCGCCGGGAGTTCCGCCAGTTCGAGTCGTCCTGGTATGACGCGGAGCGCATCAAGCTTTCCCGCGACCGGGTGGACCGCCTGGGCTATTTCAAGGAAGTCAACATCGAGACGTCGGACGTGCCGGGCGCGCCTGACCAGATCGACCTGAACATCAACGTTTCCGAGAAGCCCACCGGCAGCCTGCAGCTGGGGGCTGGCTTCTCCAGTGCCGAGCGGCTGGCCCTTTCGTTCAGCATCAAGCAGGAAAACGCTTTCGGTTCGGGCAACTACCTTGGCGTTGAAGTCAATACCAGCAAGTACAACCGCACCATCGCGTTCAACACGGTGGACCCGTACTTCACACCAGACGGCATCTCCCGCACGATCGATGTGTACCACCGGCGTTCCAAGCCCTATGAAGACCAGGGCGGCAATTACGAACTGGTGACTTCCGGTCTCGGGCTTCGCTTCGGTGTACCGTTCAGCGAGGTTGACACGGTCTATTTCGGTACGGGCATTGAGCGCATCACGATCAAGCCGGGCACGAACATTCCCGCGATCTATCTGGCCTATGCCAATGAGTTCGGCTACACCAGTCACTCCATTCCGCTGACCCTGGGGTGGTCACGTGACGACCGCGACAGCACCCTGGTGCCCAACAACGGCCGGTACCAGCGCCTCGCATCGGAGTGGGGCGTGGGGGGCGATGCGCGGTATCTGCGGGCCAACTACCAGTATCAGCAGTACATCCCGTTGAACAAGCAGTTCACACTGGCATTCAATGGTGAGGCAGGTTGGGGCAAAGGACTGGGCGGCCGGCCGTTCCCGGTATTCAAGAACTTCTATTCTGGCGGCCTGGGCTCCGTGCGCGGCTTCGAGCAGGGTACGCTGGGGCCGCGTGACGTCACTGGGTCCAGCGTCGGCGGACCCAAGAAAATCACCCTGAATGCGGAGGTCATTGCACCTTTCCCGGGCGCCGGCAACGACAGAACGCTGCGCATGTTCGGTTTTGTAGACGTCGGAAACGTGTTTGGCGAGACCGAAAAACTTGATTTCGGTCAACTCCGGTCTTCGGTCGGCGTCGGTTTGAGCTGGATTTCTCCCATTGGACCGCTGCGCCTGGCCATTGCCAACCCTGTTCGCAAGTTTGCTGGCGATAGAATCCAGAAATTGCAATTCCAGATCGGAACGTCTTTCTAATGAAGTATTTTTCACGTCAATGCTGGCTGGGCGTCATGTTGGGGCTGCTGTCCCTGGCAGGCACGGCCCAGGCGGAAGACTTCCGCGTGGGCTTTGTCAACACGGACCGGATCTTCCGCGAGGCCACTACGGCCAAGGCCGCACAAACCAAGCTCGAACAGGAGTTCTCTCGCCGCGAGAAGGAACTCAACGATCTGGGTAACAACCTCAAGACAGCGTCCGAGAAATTCGAGCGCGAGGCGCCGACGCTTCCCGAGAGCCAGCGTGTCGCCCGCCAGAAGCAGCTTGTCGATCAGGATCGTGAATTCCAGCGCAAGCGTCGTGAGTTCCAGGAAGACCTGAACGCGCGCAAGAGCGAAGAGCTGCAACAGGTTCTTGAGCGAGCCAACCGCGTGGTCAAGCAGGTCGCCGAAGCCGAGAAGTACGACCTCGTATTGCAGGAGGCCGTCTATATCAATCCCAAGCACGACATCACCGACAAGGTGATCAAGGCGCTCAACGGCGGCGCCAAATAAGCCGCGGGCTGAGCAAGGTGTGTCGCTTCGTCTAGCTACCATTGTCGAGGCGCTGGGTGGCGAGCTGCACGGCGATCCGGCTACACAGATTGAGCACCTGAGCCCTCTGGAGTCTGCCAACGCATCCGCGTTGAGCTTTCTCAGCCACCCCCGTTACCAGAAGCAGCTGGCCGCCTCACAGGCGGCCTGTGTCATCGTGGGCAATGCGATGCGCGATGCTGCTGTGGCGCGGGGCGCCTGCATCGTGACGGACGACCCCTATCTCTATTTCGCGCGTGCCACCCGTCTGTGGAAGGCGCGGCATGGATCGCCCACGCCGATGGGCATTCACCCCAGTGCTGTTGTCGAACCCGGTGCACAGGTCGATCCCACGGCCTGGGTTGGCCCGTTGTGTGTGGTGGAGGACGGTGCGCGCATTGGCGCGGGAACGGTCCTGAAGTCGCGGGTGACCGTATCGCAGGGATGCGTGGTGGGCGATCGCTGCATCATTCACGCAGGTGCCGTGATAGGTGCGGACGGCTTTGGTTTTGCCCCGCATGAAGGCACCTGGGAAAAGATCGAACAGCTGGGCGCCGTCGTGATCGGCAACGATGTGGAGATAGGCGCCAACACCTGCATTGACCGTGGTGCGTTGCAGGACACCGTGATTGAAGACGGCGTCAAGCTAGACAACCTGGTCCAGATCGGCCACAACGTCCGGGTCGGACGGCACACCGCCATGGCCGGCTGTGTGGGCGTCGCGGGCAGCGCCACCATCGGTGCGCATTGCACAGTGGGCGGAGGCGCCGTCGTTCTGGGGCACCTCACGCTGGCCGATCACGTCAACATCTCCGCAGCCACCGTGGTCACGCGATCCATCAGCAAGCCCGGCCATTACACCGGTGTGTTTCCCATGGACGACAATGCTCACTGGGAAAAAAACGCCGCCACCCTCAAGCAGCTGTACCTGCTGCGTGAACGGGTCAAGGCAATCGAAAAGACAACCAAATCATGATGGACATCCACCAGATACTCAAACAGCTTCCGCACCGTTACCCCATCCTGCTGGTGGACCGTGTGCTGGAGCTCGAAAAGGGCAAGCGCATCAAGGCGTTGAAGAACGTCACCATCAACGAACCGTTTTTCACCGGGCACTTTCCGCATCGGCCCGTGATGCCGGGTGTGTTGATGCTGGAGGCCATGGCCCAGGCGGCGGCCTTGCTGGCCTTTGATACGGTGGGCGTGACACCGGACGACAAGACGGTTTACTACTTTGCAGGCATTGACGGCGCGCGTTTCAAGCGGCCGGTGGAGCCGGGTGACCAGCTCGTCATGGAAGTGACGCTGGATCGCATGAAAGCCGGTATCTTCAAGTTCAAGGGCGTGACGCGCGTAGGTGAAGATATTGCCTGCGAGGCTGAACTCATGTGCACCATGCGCAGCATCGCCTAGGCCCATGAGCCTCATCCATCCCACAGCGCTGGTGGACCCGGGCGCGCAGCTGGACAGCTCGGTGAGCGTCGGTCCGTACACGGTAATCGGCCCGCATGTGAAAGTGGGCGCAGGTACAACGATCGGAGCCCATTGCGTGATCGAGGGTCACACCACAATCGGGCGCGACAACCGCATCTTCCAGTTCAATTCGCTGGGCGCCATCCCGCAGGACAAAAAATATGCCGGTGAACCCTGCGAACTCATCGTGGGTGACCGCAATACCATCCGCGAGTTCTGCACATTCAATATCGGGTCGCCAGGCGGCGGCGCGGTAACGCGCGTGGGCAACGACAACTGGATCATGGCCTATGTGCACCTGGCACATGACTGCATCGTGGGCAACCATACGATTTTTGCCAACAACACCCAGCTGGCCGGCCATGTGGAAGTTGGGGACTGGGTCATTCTGGGTGGCTTTACCGTCGCCCACCAGTTCATCCGTATTGGCGCGCACGGCATGACGGCCATGTGCTCGCTCTTGTTTGCCGACCAGCCTCCGTTCGTCATGAGCCAGGGCCAGCCGGCCCAGGCGCGATCCATGAACTACGAAGGGCTGCGCCGGCGTGGCTTCTCGGCGCCGCGGATCGCCGCCGTCAAGGCCATGCACAAGGCCCTGTACCGCGACGGCCTGACGCTGGATCAGGCGCAGGAACGCATAGCTGCCCTGGCTGAAGGGGCGCCTGAGGCGCAACCTGATGTCCAGATGATGCTGGACTTCCTGGGGCGAACCTCGCCGCAGCGCGGCATTGTGCGTTAGACCATGACCCCCTCGGTGCGCATGGTTGCGGGCGAGGCCTCCGGCGACCTGCTCGCCGGCCTGTTGCTGGATGGCATGCGCCTGCGCTGGCCTTCGCTGGATGCGGCAGGGATCGGCGGCCCACAGATGGCCCGGCGCGGCTTTGAGGCCTGGTGGCCCCACGACAAACTGGCGGTGCGCGGCTACGTGGAGGTTCTGCGGCACTACCGGGAAATCGTTGGCATACGGGACCAACTGCGCGAACGATTGCTGGCGCAACGCCCCGGGGTGTTCATCGGCGTGGATGCTCCGGACTTCAATCTCGACCTTGAAGCCTCGCTGAAGGTTCAGGGCATCCGCACTGTTCATTTCGTCTGTCCCTCCATCTGGGCCTGGCGCGCGGATCGGGTGGACAAGATCCGGCGCAGTGTGGACCACGTGTTGTGCATATTTCCCTTCGAGCCGGCCTTGCTGGCGCGCCACGGCATTGCGGCGACCTACGTGGGCCATCCGCTGGCGGGGGTGATCCCCATCGTTCCCGACAAGTCGGCGGCACGGCGGCAACTGGGCCTGGCAGACAGTGACGAGGTGGTGGCCCTCCTGCCCGGCAGCCGCCATTCAGAGGTCCAGTACCTTGCCCGTCGCTTCCTGCAGGCGGCACGGATCATCCTGACGTCCCGTCCCCGCATCCGGTTTGTATTGCCAGCCGTGGGTGCGCTGCGGGCCGCCATCGAAGAGGCCGCCCTGGGGGCGGGGCTGGGGGACAGCCTGCAGGTGGTGACGGGCCAATCGCACACCGTGCTGGCGGCCTGTGACGCAACGCTGATCGCCAGCGGCACAGCGACGCTGGAAGCTGCGCTCTTCAAGCGCCCCATGGTCATCGCCTACAACATGAACTGGCTGTCCTGGCAGATCATGCGACGCAAGAAGCTTCAGCCCTGGGTGGGTCTGCCCAATATCCTGTGCAATGACTTCGTGGTGCCCGAACTGCTGCAGGATGCCGCCACGCCCGAAGCCATGGCCCGAGCTGTCTTGGCCTGGCTGGACGCACCTGAGAGAATTATGAAGCTGCAACAACAATTTACAGCGCTGCACCACGAATTGCTGCGAGACACCGCGACACTGGCAACTGATGCGATCCAGAAAGTTCTTGAAAGCTGAACAGGCCCCGCTGGCCTGGGATACGCCCGGACTGGTCGCCGGCGTGGACGAGGCCGGGCGTGGTCCGCTTGCCGGACCGGTGGTGGCTGCGGCCGTGATCCTGGACGACCTGAATCCGGTACGCGGCCTGGCTGACTCCAAGACGCTGACGGCCCTGCGCCGTGAAAAGCTGTACGACGAAATTCGCGCCAAGGCGCTGTGTTGCTCCATCGGGGAATCCACTGTCGAGGAAATCGACCGCCTGAACATCCTTGAGGCCACCATGCTGGCCATGCGTCGGGCTGTAGAGGGCCTGCGCCTCAAGCCTGTAAAGGTGCTGGTGGACGGCAACCGTCTGCCGCGCCTGGACGTGCTGGCAGAAGCCATCGTCAAGGGTGACGCCAAGGTGCAGGCCATTTCCGCAGCGTCCATTCTGGCCAAGGTTCACCGCGACCGTTGGTGTATCGAATACCACCAGCAATACCCCCAGTACGGTTTTGATGGTCATAAGGGCTATGGAACGGCTGAGCACATGGCGGCGCTGCGCATGCATGGTGCCTGTCCCCAGCACCGCAAGTCATTTGCCCCTGTCGCCGAGATGCTCCGATGACCTCTGATACGGTCACGCACATTACGTCTCGGGACAATGCGCTGCTCAAGGAACTGCGGCGCCTGACGCAGGATGCCACGGCCTACCGCAAGCAGGGTCGGGTCTGGCTGGAAGGTGATCACCTGTGCCGCGCCATGTTGGGGCGTGGCCTGCGGCCGTCCCTGGCCCTGTTTTGTGAGTCCATATGGCCATCTGCCCGCATCGAATATGCAGAAAGCGCCATCAAAAACATAGTCATCGCGGATGACCTGTGGGCCGGTATCAGTGCGCTGGAGTCGCCCGCACGCATGGGCTTCGTGCTGGATCTGCCAGCGCCCGCGGCCGTCCAGCCGTCGCTGGCCTCGGTCATCCTGGACCAGGTGCAGGACGCGGGCAATGTGGGCTCCATCCTGCGCAGTGCGGCAGCCTTTGGCTACCGCCAGGTGATCGCCCTCAAGGGAACAGCCGCCTTGTGGAGCCCCAAGGTGTTGCGGGCCGGCATGGGGGCCCATTTCGCCCTGCAACTGATCGAGGGGGTGCAACCTGACGTGCTGGATGCACTGGCGGTGCCAATCCTGGTGACCAGTTCCCACCAGGGCGCACTGGTACACGAGCAAAAGCTGCCATGGCCTTGTGCATGGGCCCTGGGCCACGAAGGGCAGGGTGTGAGCCAGGCTGTAGTCGCCAGGGCCAGCCTGTCAGTGCGGATCGGGCAGCCCGGGGGGGAGGAATCCCTCAATGTGGCGGCTGCGGCGGCCATCTGCCTGCACGCGGGTTCCATCAGCCAGTCCAATGCCCCTTGATGCCAGGGTTCATGCATTTGGCGCATGAGCCTGGCCCGGAGGCTGCGGCTATAATCAAGGGCTTTCCCGCAAACCCCCGTACGCCTAGCGCATTCAAGCCCTTTCCCTGAGTAAACACAATCAAAAGCAAGCTTTTGGGCAGCCCCGAGCAAAGTTTTTGAGCGCGTTTGGGCGTACCCGTAACCATCCGGAGAACCCAGTGCTTTTGTCCCTTCAGGGAACCGCCCCCCACGCCATCCTGGCGCTTGCTGACGGCACGGTCTTTCTCGGCAATTCGATCGGAGCCACCGGCTCCACCACCGGCGAAGTGGTGTTCAACACCGCCATCACCGGCTACCAGGAAATCCTCACCGACCCCAGCTATTGCCAGCAGATCGTGACGCTCACGTATCCGCACATTGGCAACTATGGTGTCAACCAGGAAGACATCGAAGCCGACAAGGTCCACGCAGCGGGCCTCGTCATCAAGGACCTGCCGCTTCTGGCCAGCAACTTCCGCAGCGATCTCACCCTGACCCAGTACCTGGTGAAGGAAAAGACAGTCGCCATTGCCAATATCGACACCCGCAAGCTCACCCGCCTGCTGCGCACCAAGGGTGCGCAAAACGGCTGCATTGTGGGCCTGGCGCCCGGTGAGGCCGTGTCGCAGGCCCACATCGACCAGGCCATTGCTGCGGCCAAGGTGGCACCCAGCATGTCTGGTCTGGACCTGGCCAAGGTCGTGTCCGTGACCCAGCCGTATGAATGGACCCAGACCGAATGGGCTCTCGGTTCGGGTTACGGCGTGCAGGGCGCACCGCGCTTTCACGTGGTCGCGTTTGACTACGGCGTGAAGAAGAACATCCTGCGCATGCTCAGCTCGCGCGGCTGCAGGGTCACTGTCGTGCCGGCGCAGACGTCTGCAAGCGACGTGCTGGCGCTCAAGCCGGACGGCGTGTTCCTGTCCAACGGGCCAGGCGACCCGC
>CAZUJD010000063.1:0-12896 GCA_964620025.1 uncultured Ramlibacter sp.
CATCAAGGACGCGGTCTGGGACGAGCTGAAGAACCACTTCCGCCCCGAATTCCTGAACCGCATCGACGAAACCGTGGTGTTCCACGGGCTGGACGCCCGGCATATCGAGAAGATCGCCGCCATCCAGCTGCGCATCCTGGAAGCACGCCTGCAGAAAATGGACCTGACGCTGCAGGTCAGCGAAGCGGCCCTGGCCGAGCTGGCCAAGGTCGGGTTTGATCCGGTGTTCGGCGCGCGGCCCCTGAAGCGCGCAATCCAGCAACGCATCGAGAACCCGCTGAGCAAGCACATTCTGGAAGGCCGTTATCCGCCCAAGAGCGTGATCCCCGTCAGCGTGGACCCGGTGCAGGCACCCGGCGTGTTCCGCTTTGACGACGCGGTAGCATCGGCCTGATGGAAACCGTTACCCGTTTTGTCCTGCGGCTGGTGTTGCTGGCCGCAGGTCTTCTGTTTGCGGCCAGTCTGGCGGTGGCCGTCATGGTGCTGCTCCTGTTCTGGGGGCTGCGCATGCTGTGGGCCCGACTGACCGGCAGGCCGGTGACACCGTTTGCGATGCGCATCGATCCGCGCAGCGGATTCAACCGCATGTACCGTGGCGGGTTTGCGAAACCGGCGGGTGCGCAGGCCGACGCCGATTCTGGACGCCGCCGCGAGATTGCGGACGTGACCGACGTCCAGCCCAAGGAACCCCGTCCCTGAGGCGCGGGCGCGAAAGTTCAGTGGCCGGTGGCCCAGCGTTCGCGCAACTCGCGTTTGAGGACCTTGCCGATATCGCTGCGCGGCAGTTCCGCAATGAATCGAAGCCCGGCCAGCCGCTGGGTTTTGCCCAGTTGCGCGTTGGTCCACAGGCGGATCTCTTCGGTCGTGCCGGTGTAGCCGGGCCTGGTCAGCACATAGGCGGCAGGCGATTCGCCCCATTCCTGCGAGGGAATGCCGATCACCGCGGCGTCCGCCACGCCCGGATGCCTGCGCAACACAGCCTCCAGGTCGCTCGGATAGATGTTGAACCCGCCGCTGATGACCATGTCCTTGCGCCGGTCCATCAGCGTCAGAAAACCCTGCGCATCGAAGCGGCCCACGTCGCCAGTGCGGATGTAGCGGTTGCCCTTCGCGTCGTACCACTCTGCCTCGCGCGTCCTGGCGGGCTGGTTGTGATAGGCCGTCATCATGGCCGCCGGTGAACGGCCAACCACCTCGCCAACCGAGCCGGGCGGCAGCTCGCGACCGTCTTCATCCAGCACCCGCATGTCATGGCCGTCGCCCGGCTTGCCCACGGTGTGCAGCTTGTCGGGGAAATGGTGTGCCTCCAGGATGCAGGTACCCCCGCCTTCGGTCATGCCATAGAACTCGACAAGACCGCCGGGCCAGCGCTGCAGCACGTCGGCTTTCAGCGCGGCATGAAACGGGGCACTGGTGCAGAACTTCATCACGAACGACGACAGGTTGAAGTCGTCGAAGTCAGGCAGCGCCATGATGCGCTGGTACTGCACCGGCACCAGCATGGTGTGGGTGGCGCGTTCCCTTTCAGCCAGCGCCAGCCAGGTGCGGGCGTCGAATTTCGGAGGCGGCAGCACCACCATGCCGCCCTTGGCGATGGTGGGGAAGAAGCACACCAGGGTGGTGTTGGAGCACAGCGACGTGGCCAGCAGCGTGACGCTGTCGGGGTCATAGCCATAGTTGTCGGCACGCGCCACATGGGCCCAGCGCATGGCGTGCGGCTGCACGATACCCTTGGGTGTACCGGTGGTGCCCGACGAATAAATGATGTTGAAGGCCCAGTCCGGCTGCACGGACACCGGGCTGGGGCGTACACCGGCCGGCAGCAGCCACTGCTGCAGTGAGGTGTCGGCTGATCCATCCATGGCAATGCGATGGGCAGGCGTGGCAAAGGCGGGCACGCTGCTGTCCACAAAGAAATGCCGGGCGCCGCTGTCGGCCACCATGGCAGCCAGCTGCGCTGGCTGCGACTGGATGGCCAGCGGTGCCACCACCACCCCGGCACGCAGCGCTGCGATAAACACCGCCACGTATTCCAGCGAGTTGGCCGCGCAGATCGCAATGGCCTGCTGCGGCTGGACGCCGTCGCGTTGCAGCGATGCGGCCACCCGGTCGGCCATGGCATCGAGCTGCCCCCAGGTCACACGCCGCTCGCCTTGAACCAGGGCGGTCTGGCCGGGGCGGGCCACGGCGTGCCGGTGAACCAGGTCGGCAATGGCCTGAAAGGGTGGGGCAGGGGTTGGCGTGGTCATGGACAGGAGCGTGATGCAGATCCGGCCAATTTACGCCATTCACCGCCGTGAGGCTGTTGCCTGCCGGACACCAGGCCTGGCAACGGTTTCAATGAGCCGGTGTCGGTGTGTTGGCTGTCGGGGCGCTGCTGCGCATGCACAGGCCACCCAGCACGCCGGCCACCGCCGCAAAGACGGCGCCAATGACAAATGCCAGCTGGTAGCCGCTGTTCAGCGCTGCGGACTGCGCCGCGCCCGAACCCAGCAGGGCGGCGGTGCGCGCGGCAGCAACACTGGCCAGCACCGCCAGGCCGAGCGCTCCGCCCATCATGAAGGCCGTGTTGACCACGCCCGATGCCAACCCTGAGTCAGACGGCGCCACATCGCTCATGGCGGCCAGCAGCAGCGGATTGAACGCGATCCCCGCACCCAGGCCCAGCAGCAGCATGCCCGGCAGTACGTCCATCACAAACCGGCCGTCGACAGGTGCGCGGGCAAACAAGGCCAGACCTGCAGCCGCCATCAGCAGGCCTGCAGCCAGGGGGCCGCGTATGCCAAAACGCATGACGATCCTGGCGGACAGCCCCAGCGAAAACGCCGCCATGATCAGGTTGGCCGGCAGGAATGCCAGGCCCACCTGCAGGGCGCTGTAGCCCAGCACCAGCTGCAGGTACAGCGCCGAGATGAAGAACCAGGCAAACATGGCGGCCGCCCACAGCACGCCCACGACATTGGCCGTGGCCACATTGCGCAACCGGAACAGCGACAGCGGCATCAGCGGCGCGGCCACACGCAACTCGACGGCGATGAAGACCGCCATCAGCAGGGCGGCCGAGCCCAGCAGGCCCAGCGTCTGCACCGATGTCCAGCCGGCTTCGTTGCCATTGACCACGCCGTACACCGCCAGCATCAGCGACAGCGTGACGGTTACGGCGCCGGCGACATCCAGCGTGTGGCCGGTGATGCCGCGGCCCGGCGCAATCAGCCGCAGGCACAGCACGTACACCACCACACCGATCGGCAGGTTCACCAGGAAGATCCAGTGCCAGCTGAAGGCACTGGTCAACAGCCCACCCAGCAGTACGCCGATGCTGCCTCCGCCCGCACACACAAAGCCGTACACACCCATGGCCCTGGCGCGTTCACCGGGCTCGGTGAACAGGTTCATGATGAGCGACAGGGCCACTGCCGACACCACCGCGCCACCCAGTCCCTGAACCGCACGCGCGGCCACCAGCACGGCCTGCGAACTGGCCAGGCCGCAGGCCAGCGATGCCAGCGTGAACAGCACGATGCCGCCCAGGAACACCCGCCGGTGCCCCCACAGGTCCCCCAACCGTCCGCCCAGCAGCAGGAAGCCGCCAAAGGTCAGCATGTAGGCGTTGACCACCCACACGAGTGTGGTTTCGGTGAAATGCAGGTCTTCGCGGATGGAGGGCAGGGCGACGTTCACGATGGTCGTGTCCAGAACGATCATCAGCACGCCCAGGCACAGCACCATCAGTGCCAGCCAGCGCTGGCGGGCGGGCGCTGCGGGCGTCATTGGGGCTCCCGCGTGATCAGCATCCAGCCCACACCAAAGCGGTCGGTCAGCATGCCGAAGCTGGATGCGAAAAAGGTGCGCGACAGCGGCATCTGCACCGTGCCGCCACCCGCCTGCAGCGCCTCGAAATACAGGCGGGCCTGGGTGTCATCATCGGTCACGACCGTCAGTGTGATGCCCAGGAAGGCGGGGGCTTCGCCCGTGCAGTAGCCGTCACTGCACATGATGGTGGATTCGCCGACGGTGAACTCGGCGTGCAGGATCTTGTCCTCCTTGCCAGGCTCGACCGGCGGGCCCTCGGGGGCTTCCTTGCAGCGCATCAGGAAAGTGCCCCGGGCGTTGAGGGCCTCCTTGTAGAAATTGAGGGCTTCTTCTGCGCGGCCATTGAAATTGAGATAGGGCTGGACGTTCATGGTGACTCCTTGGTCCGGATTTCAGAACTGGACCTGGGGCGTGAAACCACCCCAGATCAGACGGCGGCCATCAAACGGCATGGACTTGGGGTCCATGCCCTGGATGCGCGGATCGGCCATGACTTTCCTGTTGACACTGTCGCGGTGCCGGCGCGACTTGTAGGTGATCCAAGAGAACCAGACCACCTCGTCCGGCTTGAGCTTCACTGCCTGCGGAAAAGACGTCCATTTGCCCGGCTTCACGTCATCGGCCACGCATTCCACATAGCTCAGTGCGCCGTGTTCCATCCAGACCTTGCCGGCCTTGCGGGCCATCCGGCGGTAGGCGTCCACATTGTCTCTGGGGACGGGTAAAAGAAAACCATCGACATACATTGCCATCAGACATCTCCTGGGTTTGTGTCCTGTACGACGATCGGGTGCGACCGGAATCGACAGCCGGTTCCTGCATTTTCAGGTTTTGCCGGTGTGCTTTCCCAACAGGACGATGGCCAGCACGGCCGTGCCCAGCATGATTGCCGCGCTCAGGGTCGTACTGACCTGCATGCCCTGCACGTAGGCATGGCGGGCGGCGCCCAGCAGCTTGGTGCCGGCGGGCGCCTGTAACTGGTCCGCCATGGCGATGGCGCCACCCACGGTGCCACGCGCGGCGTCACGCACTGCCTGCGTTGCACCCGGCGGGATGGCGTCAAGCATGGACGCGCGGTACACCGCCGCGGCAATGGTCCCCAGCACGGCAATGCCCAGGGCGCCGCCCAGCTCGGAGCTGGTCTCCGAAAGCGATGACGCCGACCCGGCGCGCTCGGGGGGTGCGCTGCTGACGACCAGGTCAGTGGTCAGTGCCACCACAGGTGTCAGGCCGACCGAGAACACCACCGAGCCCAGCACCAGCAGGGGTAATCCGTGGGTGCCCACAAAGGCCAGCAGTGCAAAGCCCGCGGCCGCCAGTGTCAGCCCGCCGACCATGACGTGCAGCGTGCCCAGCCGCCGGGCCAGCAATGGCACGATGAAGGAGCCGCCGATGAAGCCAAGTGACGACGGTAGCGTCCACAGGCCTGCCGTCAGCGGGTCCATGCCCAGCACCAGCTGCAGGTACTGAGCGATGTACAGGAACGAAGCAAACATGGCAAAAAAACCGAGCACATTGATGGCCAGCGCTGCGCTGAACCCCGGCCGTCCAAACAGCTGCAGGTCGACCAGCGGGTCGGCCAGCCGCCGCTGGCGGCGCAGGAATGCCGTCCCCAGAGCCAGACCCGCAACCAGCGCGGCACCTGCTGGCCAGGTGGGCCCTTGCTCGGCCACATGCTTCATGCCATAGATGACACTGAGCACCGCCCCCACTGACAACGCGGCACTGGCCACGTCCAGCCGGCCGGGGTGAGGGTCCTTGAACTCAGGCAGCAGCCAGGGCGCCAGCACCAGCAGCAGCGCCATGACCGGCACCGCCAGCAGGAACACGGCCTGCCAGCTGAGCCAGGCCAGCACGATGCCCCCCAGCAAGGGACCGATGGCACCGCCGGCCGAGAAGCTGGCGATCCAGATGCCGATGGCCACCGTACGCTCGTGTGGGTCGTGGAACATGTTGCGGATCAGGGACAGCGTGGACGGGGCCAGCGTGGCGCCCGCAACGCCCAGCAGCGCGCGGGCTGCTATCAGTGTCACCGCGGTGTCGGACAGAGCGGCCAGCACCGACGCAGCCCCGAACGCCCCGGCGCCGATCATCAACAGGCGCCGCCGGCCGATCCGGTCGCCCAGGGTGCCCATGGTGATAAGCGAACCCGCGACCATGAAGCCGTAGATATCCACGATCCACAGCATCTGTGCGGCTGTGGGCTTCAGGTCGGCTGTGATGGCCGGCAGGGCCAGGTTCAGGACCGTGAGGTCCATCGCGTACAGCAGGCACGGCAGCGCGATGACGGCCAGACCGGTCCATTCACGGCGGCCGGCTTTGGGGTGGGAGGTGCTGGTCATGCGGGCTTGTCGGGATGAAGCTTGAGGCGCGATTATTTGCAGCCCCGGGACCTGGATGTGTCAGCAGCCCGCGCGCACTACGCGCACTACTGCCTGAGTGGAACGGTGGCGCCGGCCGGCAACGGCACGGCGGTGACGCTGTTTTGCGGCGATCCTTCGATCACGCGGTCGGAATAGGTCAGGTACACCAGTGTGTTGCGCTTGCTGTCCACCATGCGCACGACGCGCAGTTTCTTGAACACAAGCGAGATGCGTTCATTGAACATTTCTTCCTGCCTTTCCAGCGGCTTGCCGGTGGGGAAGGTGATGGGTCCGGTCTGGCGGCAGGCGATGGACGCTTCGGACTTGTCCTCGGCCAGGCCCAGCCCGCCCTTGATGCCACCGGTCTTGGCGCGCGAGACGTAGCAGGTCACCCCGGCGACCTTGGGGTCGTCATAGGCTTCCACCACGATCTTGTGGTCAGGGCCCAGCCACTGGAACACGGTGTCCACCGAGCCCACCTGTTCGCCGCCGGCAGGGCTGCAGGCAGACAGCCACAGCACGGACATGGCAAGGCTGAAATGTTTCATTGCGACCCCTTTGCGTTGTCAACCACCAAAGTCCTGCACTGTAGCGGCTTTGCCGTTCGGCCAGTCAGGTGTCCTTATGGATTCCTGATGGCCGGCCTGCGACACTCTGCTCCATGTACCACCGTACCCTGCACCCTTTGGCATCACCTGCGCGGCAATGGGCCGTGACGGCCGCACTGGTGCTGCTGGCCACCGGTCTGGGCTTCGTGCTGGACGCACACGTCTCGTTGACCAGCCTGGCCATGCTGTACCTGCTGGCGGTGGTGCTGGCGTCGTACCTGCTGGGCTGGCGGCAGTCAGCGGTGACGGCTGTGGCCTGTGTGACGGCGCTCAATTTCTTCTTCGTGCCCCCGCGTGGAACCCTGGACGTGGACAGCCGCGACAACCTGATTGCCCTGGCGGCGCTGCTGGTGGTGTCGCTGGTGATTGGCCAACTGACCCGCAGTTTGCGGCGGGAGGCAGCACATGCGCGCCTGAATGAGCAGCGTGCGCGCCAGCTGCAGACCCTGGCCGGTGCGCTCGCAGGTGCCAGCAGTCCGGCGCAGGTGCAGGTGCTGGGCCTGCAGGCATTTCAACAGGCCTTTGAAGGTCCGGTCCTGCTTGCGCTGATGGGCGCCGACGGCGCCCTGGTGCTGGACGACGACTGGCCTGTCATGCAGCGCGACGGTCTGCGCCAGTGCGCGAAGGACAACGCCGTGCTGGGTCCGGGCACGGGCCGCTGGCCCGGTCTGGGCGGCTGGTACCTGCCAGCAGGAGACGCCGGCCAGGTGCTGGGCGCGGCACTGGTTCAGCCCGCGCGCGCCGCTGACGACGATGGCCGGGCCCATGCCACGGCGCTGGCCGCGCTGATCGGACAGGCGCTGGCACGGTTGTCCCTGGGCCAGGCCATCCAGGTCGCGCAGGCCCAGGCCCAGCGCCAGCAGTTGCTCAACACTTTCCTGGCAGCGATCTCGCATGACCTGCGCACGCCGCTGGCGGCCATCGTGGGTGCGGGCAGTTCGCTGCAGACCCAGGGTGAGCGACTGGCACCGGATGCCCGCGCCCGCCTGCTGGACAGCATCGTGGGTGAGGCATCACGGCTGGCTGCCCTGACTGACAACACCCTGCAACTGGTGCGCCTGTCATCACAGGACAGGCTGCCCCGCACCTGGGAATCGCTGGAGGAAATGGTAGGCGCAGCCGTGGCAAGGGTGCGGGCGCAGGACCAGGCGCGACGTGTATCGGCACATGTCGAGCCGGGTCTGCCGCTGGTTCGAGCCGACGCCGTACTCATGGGCCAGTTGCTGGCCAATCTGCTGGACAACGCATTGAGGTACGGCAGCGGACCGGTGCAGGTGGTGGCTCGGCGCGACGGCAGCGATCTGGCGCTGTGTGTTCGCGACAGGGGGCCCGGCATCAACCCGGCAGTGCTGTCCACATTGTTCCAGCCCTTCAGTCGCGGTGACGGCTCGGGAACGCATGGTGCAGGCCTGGGCCTTGCGTTGTGCCAGGCAATCGCGCAAGCCCACGACGGGCGGCTTGACGTGCGCTCGCGACGTGGCGGCGGGACGGCGTTCTGCCTGACGCTGCCGCAGCAGGAACAGCCAGCAGCGGAGTCTCAGGCATGACACTTCGCGTACTGCTGGTGGAGGACGATGCCCATGTGCGCCAGTTCATCCGGGAGGCGCTCGCAGTCGAGGGGTTCGAGGTGTTGACGGCGGCGTCACTCAGCGAAGCGCGGTCCCTGCAGCGCCACGGCGCCATCGATCTGGTGCTGCTGGATCTTGGCCTGCCGGACGGTGAGGGCGAGGTGCTGTTGCGTGAGGTCAGGCGCCAGACCAGCCTGCCGGTGATTGTCGTGTCCGCACGCGACCAGGAAGCACAGAAGATCCGCCTGCTGGACGCCGGTGCCGACGACTACCTGACCAAGCCGTTCAGCGTGGGAGAGCTGCTGGCACGCATCCGTGTGGCGCTGCGCCATCGGGGTACCGCATTGGCGCCTGCCGTGACGCACCATGCGCTTGATGATCTGCAGGTGGACCTGGCCACCCGCGCCGTGCTGCGCGACGGCTCGCCGGTTCACCTGACTCCTACCGAATTCAACCTGCTGGCGCGGCTGGTGCGTCAGGCGGGCCGCGTGGTGACGCACCGGCAACTGCTGACAGACGTGTGGGGCGCCGAATACACCGAGCAGACCCACTACCTGCGCCTGTACATGGGCCAGCTGCGCGCCAAGCTGGAGCGCAACCCGGCCGAGCCGCGCCACCTGCTGACCGAGCCCGGCGTGGGTTACCGCCTGGCCGCGCAATAGCACCGCAAGGGTCCCTTATGCGTTCCTGATGCAGGGCGGGCCAAAGTGGCGGCCTGTATCACTTCAAAGGCACACATGAGCAACGACACCCTGCGGTCCGGCCCCCGTCCAGGTCAGGCCGCCCTGATGCTGGGCGCCCTGGGCGTGGTCTACGGCGACATCGGCACCAGCCCGCTGTACACCATGAAGGAAATATTCGGTGGGGCCGGGGTGCCGCTGGATGCAGCCCACATCATTGGGGCGGTATCCACGATTGTGTGGGGCCTGATGCTGGTGGTCACGCTCAAGTATGTGCTGCTGATCCTGCGTGCGAACAACCGGGGTGAGGGGGGCATTCTTGCGCTGACGGCACTCGCCGCCCAGGCCGCGGGCAGCAGTGCGCGGCGCCGCACGGTTTTGCTGATGACCGGTGTGGCGGGTGCAGCGCTGTTCTATGGTGACAGCGTGATCACGCCCGCCATCTCGGTGCTGAGCGCGGTTGAGGGGCTGGAGGTTGCTACTCCCCTGCTCAAGCCCTATGTTCTGCCCATCAGCGTGACGGTGCTGGTGGCGCTGTTCGCCGTCCAGCGCTACGGCACGGGCCTGGTGGGCAAGCTGTTTGGTCCGGTCATCCTGCTGTGGTTCGCGGTGCTGGCCTTCACGGGGGCGCTGCAGATCGTGCAGCAGCCGCAGATCCTGGCGGCGCTGAATCCGCTGCAGGCGCTGGCCTTCTTGCGCGGTCAGGGTTGGCATGTGTTTGTAGCCGTGGGCGCCATCGTGCTGGCCTTCACTGGCGCCGAAGCGCTGTACGCCGACATGGGCCACTTCGGCAAGCGGCCCATTCAATGGGCCTGGACGGGCTATGTGCTGCCCGCGCTGGCTGTGCAGTATATGGGGCAGGGCGCGCTGCTGATCAGCGACCCGTCGGCCGCCAGCAACCCGTTCTATCGCATGTATTCAGAGGCCTGGCTGATTCCTGCCGTGGTGCTGGCCACCCTGGCTACGGTGATCGCGTCACAGGCCGTGATCTCGGGCGCGTATTCCATGACCAAACAGGCCGTGCAGCTGGGCCTGCTGCCGCGGCTGGAGGTGATCTACACCTCGGCCAAAGAGGCCGGGCAGATCTACATGCCGCAGGTCAACTGGCTGCTGCTGGCCGCGGTGCTGGCGGCGGTGCTGGGCTTTGGCAGCTCCAGTGCACTGGCCTCGGCTTACGGCATTGCTGTGACGCTGACCATGCTGATCACCACGGTGCTGACCTTCTTTGTGGTGCGCCATGCCTGGCATTACCCGCTGCCGCTGGCCGTGGCGGCCACCAGCTTCTTTGTGCTTCTGGACCTGCTGCTGGTGGTTGCCTGTGCGCTCAAGTTCATGGATGGCGGCTGGTTCCCCATCGCGACAGGCGCCGCCATTGTGACCGTGATGGCCACCTGGCGGCGCGGCCGGGAGCTGCTGCTGCAGTCCATCCGGCGCGACGACCCGCAGCTTGTGCCCTTCATCCAGGCCCTGGCTGCAGATGATGCGACCCCACGTGTGCCGCGCACCGCCGTGTATGCGGTGGCCAACCCGGACACGGTACCCCAGGCGCTGCTGCACAACCTCAAACACAACCAGGTGCTGCATGAGCGCAACCTGATCCTGACCGTGGTGTTCCATGAAGAGCCGTGGGTGCCGTTCGATCGGCGCGTGCAGGTTGCTGCGCTGGTGCCCGGGTTCTGGCGTGTGACGGTGCACTACGGCTTCAAGAATGCGCCGGATATCCCGCAGGCGGTGCAGCTTTGTGCCGCCCAGGGTCTGTCCATCAACCTGTTTGAAACGTCGTACTTCCTGAGCCGCGAAACCATCGTGCCCACGCCCGGTCCGGGCATGGCATTGTGGCGCGAGGGGCTGTTCGCCCTGATGAGCCGCAATGCCGGCAATGCCGCAGATTTCTTCCGCCTGTCAGGCAATTGCGTCATTGAGCTGGGAACCCGGGTGCAGATCTGAAAACGCGGGGAAAATACGGCCATGACTGATATGACTGACCGCCCCGAACTGCCCGACCGCCTGAGCGTGGATCCGCGCAGCAAGTACCACATCGCCGCCGTGTTTGAACACCCGATCGGCATCCGCTTCAACGGCAAGGAGCGCCATGACGTGGAGGAATACTGCCTCAGCGAGGGCTGGATCCAGGTTCCGGCGGGCAAGACGCTGGACCGCAAGGGCAACCCCCTGATGATCAAGCTCAAGGGGAAGGTCGAGGCGTTTTACCGCTGAGCGCCGGGTTCAGGTGGTCGCCAATCCGGCCGCCCGCTGCACCTCAATTCGGATTTCCTCGGTGAGCCGTGCCTTCAGGTCCATGAACACCGGCGTGGTCTTGACCGAGTAATGGCGCGGGTGGTCGATGGGCACCGGCAGGTCGCACTTGATGCGGCCCGGCCGCGCGCTCATCACCACCACACGGCTGCCCATGAAGATGGCCTCGTCAATGTCGTGGGTGACAAACAGCACGGTCTTGCGCTCGGCCTCCCAGATGCCCTGCAGCAGTTCCTGCATCAGCTCGCGCGTTTGATGGTCCAGCGCGCCGAATGGCTCGTCCATCAGCAGGATGCGCGGGTTGTTGGCCAGTGCGCGGGCCAGTGCCGTGCGCTGTTGCATGCCGCCTGAGAGCTGCTTGGGGAAATGGTGGGCGAAGTCCTTCAAACCCACCTTGGCCAGGAATGCGCGGGCGAGTTCTTGCTGCTGCGCCAGGGGCATGCCCTTTTCGCGCAGGCCGAAGCACACGTTCTGCAGCACCGTGAGCCAGGGAAACAGCGTGTAGCTCTGGAACACCATGCCGCGGTCTGCGCCCGGCCCGTTCACGGCCATGCCATCCAGCGTGATGCTGCCGGTGGTGGGCGTGTCCAGGCCGGCCACCATGCGCAGCAGGGTGCTCTTGCCGCAGCCGCTGGGCCCCAGGATGGTGATGAAGTCGTTCTCTGCCACGCCGAGATCGGTGGCCTGCAGCGCAAGCGTGCCGCCATTGGCGCCCGGGAAGGTCTTGGAGACCTGGGAAACGTCAAGGATGTTCATCAGCGGCCCAGCTGCGCCCAGGGGAACAGCTTCTTGTTGAAGGCTTTGAAGGCAAAGTCAGTGACCAGGCCGATCAGGCCGATCACGATGATGCCGAAAATGATCTGGTCGGTGGCCAGCAGGGCCTGGCTGTCGGTGATCATGTGGCCGATGCCGCTGGAAGCCCCGATCAGCTCGGCCACGATCACATAAGTCCAGGCCCAGCCCAGCACCATGCGCAGTGTTTCGGCGATTTCGGGGGCGCTGCTGGGCACCAGCACGCGGGTGACGATGCCGCGGTCGCCCGCGCCCAGGGTGTAGGCGGCTTCCACCAGATCGCGCCGGGTGTTGCCCACGCTCACCGCAATCATCAGCACCAGCTGGAAAAAGCTGCCGATGAAGATCACGCTGAGTTTTTGTGCTTCACCGATGCCGGCCCACAGGATCAGCAAGGGGATGAAGGCAGAGGCAGGCAGGTAGCGGGCAAAGCTCACAAAGGGTTCAAAGAATGCCTCTACGGGCTTGTACGCGCCCATCATCACGCCCAGCGGTACGGCCAGGGCGGCGGCGATGGCAAAGCCGCCCAGCACGCGCCAGACCGTCATCCCGATGTCCTTGATGAAGCCCTGGTTGGCCAGCAGGTCGTAGCCGGACTTCACCATGGTCCACGGGTCAGCCAGGAAGGTCTTGGGCACCAGGCCGCCAAATGTCACGGCGGCCCACAGCGCAAAGAACAGGACAAAGAAGCTCACCCCCAGCACCACACGGGTGCCGGGGTTCACCGGCTGCAGGGGTTTCATTACTTCAGGAAGCGGGTGTCGGCGAGCTTGGACAGGTCAGGGATGGCCTTGATCACGCCTGCTTCCAGCAACA